>NZ_JAVFVN010000590.1:0-42463 GCF_030910085.1 Stenotrophomonas maltophilia group sp. RNC7
GTGGTGTTTTTTGGGTTGGTTGGGGGGGGGTTGGTTGGTGTTTTTTTGTTTGGGTTTTTGGTTTCTTGTATTTGGTTTTGGGGGGGGGGGGGGTGGAAATATGTTTTTTTTGGTTTTGTGGGGTTGTGGGGGCGGGGGGCCGGCCCCCGCCCGGGGGGCGGCCCGCCCGCGGCCCACCAACCATCCCCCCCGCGGGGGGGGGGGGGCCCCCAAAAACCCCCGTTGGGGTTGGTGGGGGGGGGGCGCGCCGCGGGCCGGCCACTACCAGGATCAGGCCATGCCTCGCTGCAGGTTCACCGAAGCGCCGGCCAGCGGCCGGCACTACCGAACGCGCCCCCCGCCTTTCCGGCCAGGGGCGCAGGCGGATCAGTCGACGCTGATCCCGGCCAGGCGCTGCAGCGCCTCGGCGTACTTGGCGCGGGTGCGCTCGATGATGTCGGCCGGGATGTTCGGACCCGGGGCGGTCTTGCCCCAGTCCAGCGTCTCCAGGTAATCGCGCACGAACTGCTTGTCGTAGCTCGGCGGGCTGGTGCCCACTTCGTACTCGTCGGCCGGCCAGTAACGCGAGGAATCCGGCGTCAGCATCTCGTCCATGATGTACAGCCGGCCATCGGCGTCGGTACCGAACTCGAACTTGGTGTCGGCCAGGAGGATGCCGCGCTCGCGGGCGTAATCGGCGGCGAACTTGTAGATGCGCAGGGTGGCGTCGCGCACCCGCTCGGCCAGTTCCGCACCGACCTGCTTCACCATCGCGTCGAAATCGATGTTCTCGTCATGGTCGCCGACTGCGGCCTTGGTCGAGGGTGTGAAGATCGGCTCGGGCAGCTGTTCGGCCTGGCGCAGGCCGTCGGGCAGGTCGATGCCGCTGACCTTGCCGGTGCGCTGGTAATCCTTCCAGCCGCTGCCGATCAGGTAGCCGCGGGCGATCGCTTCCACCGGCACCGGCTTCAGCTTGCGGGTGACCACCGCGCGCTTGGCGTACAGCGCCGGATCCACGCCTTCGGGCAGCACGCTGGCCACGTCGATGCCGGTCAGGTGGTTGGGCATCAGGTGCGCGGTCTTGGCGAACCAGAAGTTGGAGACCTGGCAGAGCATCTCGCCCTTGCCCGGGATCGGGTCGGGCAGGACCACGTCGAACGCCGACAGGCGATCGGTGGCCACCATCAGCAGGTAGTCGCCCGGCGGGGTCCCTGCAGGCAGCCGCTCGCGCGGGATATCGAACACATCACGCACCTTGCCGCGATGGCGCAAGGGCAGGCCGGGGAGATCGGATTGCAACAGCGTGGTTGGCACGGGCACTCCTGGGGCGTTGTCGATACGGCTGCTGCCCAACGGACCCGGCGGGCCCGCTGACCAGCGGGCGGCCTAGTGTAAAGCCGTCCGGGCCCGCTGTGACGTAAAATGAGCGTCCATTTCGTCGGTCGACCCCGGAGCGCCATGCGCTGGTACGGAAAACTGCTCGGATTCATCGCCGGCGCCCTGCTGTTCCGGCCCAATCCGCTGTTCGGCGCGGTGGTCGGCCTGCTGATTGGCCACGCCTTCGACAGCGACTGGTTCCGCCTGAACAAGGAAAACCCGTACCGGGAGCTGGGGCTGACCTCCGAGGCCACCGACGCCGAGATCGAGCGCGCCTACCGCAAGCTGATCTCGCAGTACCACCCCGACAAGCTTGGCGGCGCCGCCCCCGAGCTGCAGCAGCAGGCCGAGCAGAAGTCGCGGCGGATCAATGCCGCCTACGACCGCATCAAGACCCTGCGCAAGCGCTGACCCACTTTCCCCTCGTTGCAAGGCCCGGCCATGTCCCACTGCCTCATCGCCCCCTCCATCCTGTCCGCCAACTTCGCCCGCCTCGGCGAGGAAGTCGACAATGTCCTCGCTGCCGGTGCGGACTGGGTCCACTTCGACGTGATGGACAACCACTACGTGCCGAACCTGACCATCGGCCCGATGGTCTGCCAGGCCTTGCGCAAGCACGGCGTCACCGCGCCGATCGACGTGCACCTGATGGTTGAGCCGGTGGACCGCATCATCCCGGACTTCGCCGAAGCCGGTGCCACCTACATCAGCTTCCACCCGGAGGCCAGTCGCCACGTGCACCGCACCATCCAGCTGATCCGCTCGCTGGGCTGCAAGCCGGGCATTGTGCTCAATCCGGCCACCCCGGTGGACATCCTCGACTGGGTGCTGGATGACCTGGACCTGGTGCTGCTGATGTCGGTCAACCCGGGTTTCGGTGGCCAGGCCTTCATCCCCTCGGCGCTGGACAAGCTGCGCGTGGTGCGCCAGAAGATCGATGCCAGCGGCAAGGACATCCGCCTGGAGATCGACGGTGGCGTGAAGGCCGACAACATCGGTGAGATCGCTGCCGCCGGCGCCGACACCTTCGTGGCCGGCTCGGCCATCTTCAACGCCAGGACCAGCTACCAGGACGTGATCGCGCAGATGCGCGCCAACGTCGCTGCGGCACGGGGCTGAGCCATGGGTACGGTGGCCGTGTTGAACATTCGTCCGGCCACCGCGGCCGATGCTGGCCTGATCCTGCATTTCATCCGCGAGCTGGCGATCTACGAGAAGGCCGAGCATTCGGTGCAGACCGATGAGATCGGCATCGCCGAGAGCCTGTTCGGCGCCGACGCGACCGCACGCGCGTTGATCTGCGAAGCCGACGGTGAGGCCATCGGCTATGCGGTGTACTTCTACAACTACTCCACCTGGCTGGGCCGCAAGGGCATCTACCTGGAAGACCTGTACGTCAGCCAGGAAAAGCGCGGTGCCGGTGCCGGCAAAGCGTTGCTGAAGTACATCGCACGCCAGGCCGTGGCCGAAGGCTGCGGCCGTTTCGAATGGTCGGTGCTGGACTGGAACACTCCGGCCATCGAGTTCTACACCGCCGCCGGTGCCAAGCCGCAGGACGAGTGGACCGTGTACCGGCTGCAGGGGCAGGCGCTGCACGATTTCGCCAACGGTTGACGTGAAATGCATCCACGCATGGCGTGGATCTACTGCCGGCAAAAAAAAGGCCACGCCAATCATTGGCGTGGCCTCGCTGCATGCGTGGGAGGCTGATCCTGCCTCCATCCGTCGTCCCTGCTATGGCCTTCCATTCTCCAGCAGCTGAATGACATCTGCGTGACATTCACCGCGGGCAAACAGCGCATTGCTAGCCTGTGCCACCGCATCCCTGGAAGCTCTGCATGACCACCCCGCGCTGGCGCCTGATCCTCAACGGCAAATCCGCCGGCAACGATGAGTTGCGCGACGCCGTCGGCCATTGGCGCGGACAGGGCGTGCAGCTGGAAGTGCGGGTGACCTGGGAGGACGGTGACGCCGAGCGCTATGTCGCCGAGGCGATCGATCATGGCGTGGATGTGATCGTGGCGGCCGGTGGCGATGGCACGCTCAGCGCGGTGGCCGAGACGTTGGCCCATCGTGAGGAACCGGCAGAAGTGCTGCCTTCGCTGGCGTTGATTCCGATGGGGACCGCCAACGACTTCGCCACGTCGGCAGGCATTCCCACCGAGCCCGCCGATGCCCTCGCGCTGATCGGCCAGGTGCCGGCACGGCCCATCGACCTGTTGCGCGTGGATGCCGATGGCACGCCCTGGTGGTGCGCCAACCTCGCCAGTGGTGGCTTCGGCACGCAGGTGACGGTGGAGACCGATGCCGGCTTGAAGAAGATGCTCGGTGGGCTGGCCTACGTGATCACCGGCATCGCCAAGCTGGGCCGCATCGAGCCGATCGCCGCGCGGCTGTCCGGCCCGGACTTCGCCTGGGAAGGTGACTTCATCGCGCTCGGCATCGGCAATGGCCGGCAGGCCGGCGGTGGCCAGCAGCTGTGCCCGCAGGCACTGATCGATGATGGGCTGCTGGATGTGACCGTGCTTCCGGAACTGGAAGGGGAGGTCACCGCCACCCTTGGCCAGATGCTGAAGGCGGGCACCCAGGCCGCACTGGAACAACTCGCCACGCGCGCGCGGTTGCCGTGGCTGCAGATGGAGTCCGAGCGTCCGTTGACGCTCAACCTGGACGGCGAACCGGTGCAGGCCCGTCACTTCCGCGTCGAGTGCGTGCCGGGCAGGGTGCGGATGCACCTGCCGGTCGGTTGCCCGTTGCTGGACGGGCAGGGGTAGAGTCATCGGTCCCCGTGGCCGCTGCGGGCGTCCCGTGGTTCAGTCTCCTGGGGTTCCCCTGCCGCGCAAGCTGCGATACAGTCGAGGGGTGTCCAGCCTGACGACCCCGCATACTCTTTCTTCCGCACGCCGTTGGTGGCGATGGTGGCCCGTTGCCGTCGTCCGCCCCCATAACGCTGTGTCCCGGAAGGAAAGTCGTCTTGAACTCGCACGCTCAGTTTCAGCAGCAGGCCGCTGAAGGCCACACCCACATTCCCGTCGTCCGCGAAGTGCTGTCCGACCTGGACACGCCGCTCTCGGTCTATCTGAAGCTCGCCGACGGCCCCAATACCTACCTGTTTGAATCCGTCGAAGGCGGCGAGCGCTTCGGTCGTTACTCGATCATCGGCCTGCCGGCGCGCCGCGTGTATGCCTTCCACGGCCACACGCTGACCGTGCGCGAAGACGGCCAGGTGGTGGACACCCGCGAGGTAGCCGATCCCTTCGCCGAAGTCGAGGCGCTGCGCAGCGCCCACTCGGTGCCCAAGCTGGACGGCCTGCCGGGCTTCACCGGCGGCCTGGTCGGCTGGTTCGGCTTCGAATGCATCGGCTACATCGAGCCGCGCCTGGCCCCGCCGGCTGGCCGTGATGAGCTGGGCACGCCGGACATCCTGCTGCTGGACTCCAACGAGCTGGCGGTATTCGACAATCTCAAGGGCCGGCTGTACCTGATCGTGCACGCCGACCCGCGTATCGACGGTGCCTTCGAACAGGCGCAGGCGCGCCTGGACGCACTGACTGCGAAGCTGCGTGCGCCGGGTGCCGGCTATCCGGCGCCGCTCAACAGCGACGTGCTGGACGAATCGGATTTCGTCTCCGGCTTCACCCGCGAAGGCTTCGTCGATGCGGTCCAGCGCAGCAAGGAATACATCCGCGCCGGTGACATCTTCCAGGTAGTGCTCAGCCAGCGCCTGAGCGTGCCGTTCAAGGCGCGCCCGGTGGATGTGTACCGCGCGCTGCGCGCGTTGAATCCCTCGCCGTACATGTATTTCCTCGATGTCGGCGACCTGCAGGTGGTCGGTTCCTCGCCGGAGATCCTGGTACGCCTTCAGGATGGCGAAGTCACCGTGCGCCCGATCGCCGGCACCCGCCCGCGTGGCGCCACGCCCGAGCTGGACCTGGCACTGGAAGCTGAGCTGCTGGCCGATCCGAAGGAACGTGCCGAGCACCTGATGCTGATCGACCTCGGCCGCAACGATGCCGGGCGCGTCTCCAGGGCCGGTACCGTGGAAGTGGGCGAGCAGTTCGTGATCGAACGCTACAGCCATGTCATGCACATCGTCAGCGAAGTGACCGGCCAACTGCAGCCGGGCCTGAGCTATGCCGACGTGCTGCGCGCTACCTTCCCGGCCGGCACCGTCAGCGGCGCGCCAAAGATCCGCGCGCTGGAAGTGATCCGCGAACTGGAACCGATCAAGCGCAATGTCTATGCCGGCAGCATCGGCTACATCGGCTGGCACGGCGATGCCGATACCGCGATCGCGATCCGCACTGCGGTCATCAAGGATGGCCGCCTGTACGTGCAGGCCGGCGCCGGCATCGTCTACGACTCGGACCCGGACAAGGAATGGGACGAGACGATGAACAAGGGCCGTGCGCTGTTCCGCGCCGTCGCCCAGGCCGCCAAGGGCCTGTGACGCTCCCCGTGCCGTGGCTTGCGCCGCGGCATCTTCCGCTGTTCCCATTGAAGACAAGGAGTACCGCATGAAGCTGCTGAGCGCATTGCTGTGGTCGTCGCTGCTGGCCACGATGGCCCCGTCTGCGTGGGCGCAGGCCAACACCATCCCCTCGCAGCCGCACCTGCTGGTGAAGGGGCAGGGTACCCGCACGGTGATGCCCGACCGCTTCGGCCTGCAGTTGAACATCGAAGAAACCGACATGGATGCCGACGCCGCGCGCCGCCGCGTGCAGGACAACGTGGCCCGCGTGCTGGCACTGTTCAAGCAGCACAAGGCGGTGGAGGGCAGCGTGCGCGCGGACAACCTGCGGATCGGCCCGGCGACGCGCTATGAGCAGAACCGGCAGGTCTTCATCGGTACCCGCGTATCGCGCCAGCTGCGTGCGAGCTTCGCCAGCGTGAAGGCGATGCAGGATGTGCTGGGTGCGTTGAAGGCCGACGAGAACGTACAGGTCAGCAGCCTGGCGCCAACCTATTCGGGTGAAGTGGCGCTGCGCCGCGAACTCAAGGGTGAGGCGGCGGCCCAGACCCGCGAGTCCGCGCAGGGCCTGGCCAAGGCCTACGGCACCCGGCTGCGCGGCCTGTACAGCATTTCCGACGTAGCGCCGAACTTTGCTTATGGCATCCAGGCCGGCAGTTGGCCGAGCAGTGGGGATCTGGTGACGCCGCCTTCGCCGCCCGCGCCCGAGGCACCGATGAACAGCATCGAGACCACGGGCTCCCGCCTGCCCGAGTCGGTCGAAGCCGGCCCCATCACCTACACCGAAAACGTGTACGCCATTTTCCTGATAAGCGACGGAACCTGACCATGTTGTGGATGATCGACAACTACGACAGCTTCACCTACAACCTCGTGCAGTACCTGCAGACGCTGGGCGCCGAGGTGAAGGTGGTGCGCAACGATGCGATGAGCGTGGACGAGATCGCCGCGCAGAAGCCCGAGCGCATTGTCATTTCGCCCGGCCCGTGCACGCCCAACGAAGCGGGCGTGTCGCTGGAGCTGATCCAGCGGCTGGGCCCGACCACGCCGATCCTCGGCGTGTGCCTGGGCCATCAGGGCATCGGCCAGGTCTACGGCGGCACCGTGATCCGCGCCGGCAACATCATGCATGGCAAGACCTCGCCGATCCGCCATGAAGGCAAGGGCGTGTTCGCCGGCCTGCCGGACCGCTACCAGGCTACCCGCTACCACTCGCTGGTGGTGGACAAGAACAGTCTGCCGGACTGCCTGGAAGTGACCGCCTGGACCGAGAACGAGGACGGCTCGATCGAAGAGATCATGGGCCTGCGCCACCGCCAGTTCCCGGTGGAAGGCGTGCAGTTCCACCCCGAATCCATCCTCACCGAACACGGTCACGCCCTGCTGCGCAATTTCCTGCAGCGCCCGGCGGCCTGATCCAAGGAGCATTCCCATGAGCTTCTCCCCCCAGGAAGCCCTGCAACGCACCATCGAGCACCGCGAGATCTTCTTCGACGAGATGGTCGACCTGATGCGGCAGATCATGCGCGGCGACGTATCGCCGATGATGACCGCCGCCATCCTCACCGGCCTGCGGGTGAAGAAGGAAACCATCGACGAGATCGCCGCAGCCGCCACGGTCATGCGCGAATTCGCGCTGGCGGTGCCGGTGGCCGACAGCACCCACCTGGTCGACATCGTCGGCACCGGTGGCGATGGCTCGCACACCTTCAACATCTCCACCTGCGCGATGTTCGTTGCGGCTGCGGCCGGTGCGCGCGTGGCCAAGCATGGCAACCGCAGCGTGTCGTCCAAGTCCGGCAGCGCCGATGCGGTCGAGGCGCTGGGCGCGGCCATCGAGCTGCAGCCAGCGCAGGTGGCCGCTGCCATCGAGCAGACCGGCATCGGCTTCATGTTCGCGCCGATCCATCATCCGTCGATGAAGGTCGTCGCGCCGGTCCGGCGCGAGATGGGGGTGCGCACCATCTTCAACATTCTCGGTCCGCTGACCAACCCCGCCAGCGCGCCGTCGGTGCTGATGGGCGTGTTCCATCCTGATCTGGTGGGTATCCAGGCGCGCGTGCTGCGCGAGCTGGGAACCGAGCGCGCCATGGTGGTCTGGGGCCGCGACAACATGGATGAGATCTCGCTGGGCGCCGGCACCCTGGTGGGCGAGCTGCGCGACGGCAAGGTGCGCGAGTACGAGATCCACCCGGAGGACTTCGGCATCGCCATGTCGGCCAGCCGCAACCTGCGCGTGGACAGCCCGGAGCAGTCCATCCAGATGCTGCGCGCGGTGCTGGACAACGAGCCCGGCCCGGCGCTGGACATCGTCGCGCTCAATGCCGGCGCCGCGCTGTACGTGGCCGGCGTGGCCAGCGACATCGGTGATGGCCTGGCCCGCGCCCGTGCTGCCATCGCCAATGGCAGCGCCCGCCAGCGCCTGCAGCAGTATGTGGAGACCACCCGCGCGCTGGTTGCCTGAGCGCGCGGTTCAGCCTGACCTCGTCGATGGCCGATAATGGCCGTCCTCAGCGCCCCCGCACCGAATCGAAGACGATGAGCGACATCCTGCAGACGATCCTGGCCCGCAAGGCCGAAGAAGTGGCCCAGCGCCGCGCCCAGCGCCCGCTCGAGGCGCTGCAGGCCGCCGTGGCCAGCGCCCCGCCGGTACGTGGCTTCGTACGCGCGTTGCAGGCGGCCGTGGCCAACGGCGACCCGGCGGTGATTGCCGAGGTGAAGAAGGCCAGCCCGTCCAAGGGCGTCATCCGCCCCGATTTCCGGCCGGCCGATATCGCGGTCAGCTACGAGTTCGGTGGTGCCAGCTGCCTGTCGGTGTTGACCGACGTGGACTTCTTCCAGGGCGCCGATACCTACCTGCAGCAGGCCCGTGAAGCCTGCACGCTGCCGGTGCTGCGCAAGGACTTCGTGATCGACGCCTATCAAGTGTACGAGGCGCGCGTGCTGGGCGCCGACTGCATCCTGCTGATCGTCGCCGCGCTGGACGACACCCAGCTGGCCACGCTGTCCGAACTGGCGCTGTCGCTGGGCATGGACGTGCTGGTGGAAGTGCACGACATCGACGAACTGGAGCGCGCACTGCAGGTGCCGGCGCCGATGATCGGCATCAACAACCGCAACCTGCGCACCTTCGAGGTGTCGCTGCAGACCACGCTGGACATGCAGCAGGCGGTGCCGCGTGACCGCCTGCTGGTCACCGAGAGCGGCATTCTCGGCCCGCAGGACGTGGCGCTGATGCGCGATGCAGGCATCCATGCCTTCCTGGTCGGAGAGGCCTTCATGCGCGTGGAAGAGCCGGGCGAGGGCCTGCGTCAGCTATTCTTCGCAACATGACAACGCACTATCCGACGCCGCGCGAGGATGCGCCGCTGGTGGTCTTCGACTTCGACCACACCCTCTACGACGGCGATTCGGGTACCCACCTGTTCGCCTCGCTGATCAAGCGCAACCCGTTGCGCATGCTGGCGGCGCTGCTGGTCACGCCGATTGCCGGGCCGATGGTGGCGATGCTGCCGACCCGTCGCGCGGGCATCTCGGTCTATGTGTGGATCGGCAGCTTCGGCCTGCACCGTGCGCGCGACTTCAACAAGGTGATCGACGCCTACGTGCTGCGCAACCAGGCGCAGATGCGCGCCAAGCTGCTGCCGCAGGCGCTGGAGGTGTTCGCCGCGCACCGCGCCAAGGGCGATCGCGTGGTGGTTGCCACCGGCGCGCCGCCGGAGCTGGCCCGCGCGATCCTGGCCTTCGTGGCTCATCAGGATGTGCCGGTGATCGGCACCGAGGTCGGCCCGCGGCTGGGCGGTGTTGGCCCGACCCGGCACTGCCACAACGAAGAGAAGATGCGCATGCTGCGCGAACGCGGCTATGGCGACATCGATATCGCCTACTCCGACAGCACCGCCGACCTTCCGCTGCTGCTGGCGGCCAAGGCGCCGGTGGTGGTGAACCCGAAGCCGGGGCGGGTGGCGTTCTTCCGCCGCGTGCTGCCGGCCGGCACCCGCATCCTCAACTGGGGATGCGTGGATCGCGGCGGCGACAAGGCCTGACCCGCACCTGTTGTAGAGCCGAGCCATGCTCGGCTGCTCTTCGTTGCGGGATCCGTGCGTCCTCAGCCGAGCATGGCTCGGCTCTACAGGGGATGCTTCAGCGGTAGAGGTGCCCGTACACCGCATGCCCGATCTGGAACAGGCTGATCCCCAGCACCAGCACGCCGACGGCCACCAGCACCCAGCGCTCCTTCACCCGCTTGACCAGGATCGCCGCCACCGGCGCGGCCATCATGCCGCCGATCAGCAGGCCGGCGACGATCTGCAGATGCTGCACGCCCATCGACAACAGGAAGGTCGCTGACACCGTCAACGTGACCACAAACTCGGCTGCGTTGACTGTTCCGATGGTGGTGCGCGCCTGGCCGCCGCGGGCGAGCAGGGTGGACGTCGCGATCGGCCCCCAGCCACCGCCGCCGCTGGCGTCGAGCAGGCCGGCGAAGAAGCCCAGCACCGGCACCCGGCGTATCTCGCCCTTGGGCATCCAGCGCCCAGCGGCGCGGGCCAGGATGAGGATCGCCAGCACCAGCAGGTACAGGTAGATCAGTGGCCGGATGATCTCGCCCGGGACCTGCGTGAGCACGTACGCGCCCACGGCACCGCCCACTGCGCCGGGCAGGGCCAGGCGCAGGAACAGGCGTTTATCGACATTTCCGGCTGCGAGGTGCGACACCCCCGAGGCGCCCGTGGTGAACACTTCCGCGGTGTGGATGCTGGCGCTGACCTGTGCCGGGGGCAGGCCCATGCTCAGCATCACCGACGAGGACACCAGGCCGAACGCCATGCCCAATGCACCGTCCACCAGCTGTGCGCCGAGGCCGATGAGGATGAACCACCAGAATTCGCTGCTCAGCTCCATGTACCGAGCCTAGCCCAGCGGGCCGCGCAGGGGCCGTGTAGAGCCGAGCCCTTGCGCGGCTGCCTTTGACGTACCGCAGCCGAGCGTCGGCTCGGCTCTACAGGATGGCTCGGCAGCGTTGGGTTGCCTTGCAATCAACGGGTGCCGTACAGCACCACGGTCTTGCCGCGGGCATGCAGCAGGCCGTCGGTCTGCAGCTTCTTCAGCACGCGGCCGGCCATTTCGCGCGAGCAGCCGACCAGTCGCGCCAGTTCCTGTCGCGAGACGCGCAGCTGGCTGCCCTGCGGGTGGCTCATCGCCTCCGGTTCCTGCGCCAGGTCGTGCAGGGTGCGCACGATCCGGTCGGTAACGTCCAGGAATGCCAGGCGGCTGGCCTTGCGGCTGGTGTCGAGCAGGCGCTTGGAAATCTGCTGGCCCAGCGCATACAGCAGGCGCGGGGCATCGGCCGACAGCGGGCCGAGGAACAGCTGATGCAGGCGCTCGTAGCTGATTTCAGCCAGCTCGCAGGCGGTACGGGTCCGCAGGATCACCTCGCGGCGGTCCGATTCGACGAACAGGCCCATCTCGCCGACGAACTCGCCCGCACCGAAGTAGCCCAGCACAAGCTCGCGATCGTCATCTTCCTCGGCCATGATCGAAACCGAGCCGCTGATGACGTAATACAGGGTTCCCGCCGGGTCTCCGGGCCGGAAGACGTCGGTACGGGTGGGATATCGCCGCCTGTGGCTGTGCGCCAGGAAACGATCGATTGTGGCGATATCCAGGGCCAGTGGACTGCTAGCTAGGCGCACGGTTGACACGATAGGAGCGCTCCCTCTGCGCATGAACGGATTCACGGGGTCGATAGCGGAGCTTAACCAGCGCAATTGTTAAGGGCAAACAGTGTGCCAGAACTCTTGCGTCTTCACGTTCCCCCCGGAGGCAGTTTGCCCCATAATTCCCCCTTTCCCTTCTTACACAGGAATCGACCGCCGTGGTCAAGCCGTTGCCTCGCCTGAGGCTGCAGGGTTTCAACAACCTCACCAAGGCGCTGAGCTTCAACATCTATGACGTGTGTTACGCGCGCACCGAAGAGGAGCGTCAGCGTTACATTGAATACATCGATGAAGAGTACAACGCCGACAGGCTGACTCAGATCTTGACCGATGTCGCCGAGATCATCGGCGCCAACATCCTGAACGTGGCCCGCCAGGACTACGATCCGCAGGGTGCCTCGGTGACCATCCTGATCTCCGAAGAACCGGTGATCGACAAGAAGCTGGCCGGCAAGGAGCTGATCTCCGACGCCGTGGTCGCGCACATGGACAAGAGCCACATCACGGTCCATACCTACCCGGAAACCCATCCGCAGGAAGGTATCGCCACGTTCCGCGCAGACATCGACGTGGCCACCTGTGGCGTCATTTCCCCGCTGAAGGCCCTGAACTACCTGATCGAGAGCCTCGAGTCGGACATCGTGATCATGGACTACCGCGTCCGTGGCTTCACCCGCGATGTGAAGGGCAAGAAGCACTTCATCGACCACAAGATCAACTCGATCCAGAACTTCCTGGCCAAGAACATCAAGTCGCGTTACGAGATGTTCGACGTCAACGTCTACCAGGAGAACATCTTCCACACGAAGATGCACCTGAAGGACTTCGACCTGGACCAGTACCTGTTCGAGGAAAAGGCCAAGAACCTGTCGTTCAAGGAACGCATGAAGATCGAAGCGCTGCTCAAGCGCGAGATCGAAGAGCTGTTCCACGGCCGGAACCTGTCCGAGTAAGCCCCATGTGCGATGCCCGCAGGCATCGCCACCCAGGCGGGACGACCCGCCCCGTGGAACCAGTGCCCCGCACGCGTTACAGTTCCACGGTGATGTACCGACCCACGGCCCGGTGTGAAAACACCGGGCCGTTTCGTTTTTCTCAAGAAAGGTAAGGAGCCCCCACCCATGCCCTGGATCTACCTGCTGCTGGCCGGCCTGTTCGAGATCGGTTTCGCCCTCGGAATGAAGTACTCCGAAGGCTTCAGCAAACCCCTGCCCACCGTTGCCACGGTGGTATCGGCCCTGATCAGCCTGTACCTGATGAGCCAGGCGATGAAGAGCATCCCGGTCGGCACCGCCTATGCGATCTGGACCGGCATCGGTGCCATGGGCGTGGCTGTGCTCGGCATCTACCTGTTCAATGACAGTGCGTCGCCGGCCCGCCTGGCCTGCGTGGGCCTGATCGTGGCCGGCGTGATCGGCTTGAAGCTGGTGTCGCCCAACTGATTGATGGCCCGACCAACGGTCGGGCCCCACCGTCGCCCCCCGCACCTCCTGGTAGGCCCACACCGTTGGTGCGGGCGACCCTTCAAATGCGGTAGGCGATGGTCTTCATCACCCTGGAGGCCAGCGCCATCACGCCCGGGATCGGGAACGGCAGGCGGCGTGCGCCGGCCTGCTCGGCGTGCTCCGCATGGCGGGCTTCGTCTTCCTTCATCACCTGGATGACCGCGCGGCTGCGCAGGTCGCTGGCCGGCAGGTCGACCAGGTGCTCGTCCAGATGGGCTTCCACCTGGCGCTCGGTTTCGACCACGAAGCCCAGGTTCCAGCCGTCGCCACGCAGCCCGGCCAGGGTGCCGATGGTGTAGCTGCCGGCATACCAGAGCGGGTTGAACAGGCTCGGACGGCTGTCCAGTTCGCCCAGCCGGGTGGCGCACCAGGCCAGGTGGTCGGTCTCTTCCTGGGCCGCTTCCAGCAGGTGTTCACGCGTGGCCGGGTCGCGGGCCACGGCGGCCTGGCCGAAGTACAGGCCCTGCGCGCAGACCTCGCCGACATGGTTGATCCGCATCAGCCCGGCCGCATGGCGGCGTTCAGTGCTGTCCATGCCCGGCTCGTCGGTGTCCGCAGCCGGGTAGGGACGGGCCGCCGGCGGGTTGCCGAACACCGTGTCCAGGGCGCGCTGCGCCTCGGTCAGCAGGTGGTCCAGCGGGGTGATCTGGCGGAGCACGGTCATGGCGGTACACGGTGGGGCGGAAGACCCCGCGATTCTCGCCCGGCCCCGTCCCCCTGCCAACCCGGTCAGGGGCCGGCTTGCAACGGGGGTCTGACCTGCGTACAATCCCGCCTCTTACGCTTCACCTTTTCACAACGCGTGGCAGAGTTCCGGTGAGCCTTTCGCCGCAATGAGCCCGACCTAACCTAGAGTTCTTCATGAGCACTTTCACTGCCAAGAACGAGACCGTCCAGCGCGACTGGTACCTCGTCGACGCCGAGGGCAAGACCCTGGGCCGTCTCGCCACCGAGCTGGCCCGCCGTCTGCGCGGCAAGCACAAGCCGGTCTACACCCCGCACGTTGATACCGGCGACTACCTGGTCGTCATCAATGCAGAAAAGATTGCCGTCACTGGCAAGAAGCTGCAGGACAAGATGTATCACCGTTTCACCGGTTACATCGGCAACCTGAAGACCGAATCCCTGGCACAGGCGCTGGAGCGCCACCCGGAGCGCGTGATCGAGATCGCCGTGAAGGGCATGCTGCCGAAGGGCCCGCTGGGTCGCCAGATGTACCGCAAGCTCAAGGTCTACGCCGGCACTGAGCATCCGCACGCCGCACAGCAGCCGCAGGTTCTGGATATCTAATCATGGCTATCACTCAAAACTACGGCACTGGCCGCCGCAAGTCCTCCACCGCTCGCGTGTTCCTGCGCAAGGGTTCGGGCAACATCACCGTCAATGGCCGTCCGCTGGACGAGTTCTTCGGTCGTGAGACTGCGCGCATGATCGTGCGCCAGCCGCTCGAGCTGACCAAGAACACCGAAAGCTTCGACATCCTGGTCACCGCCGCTGGCGGCGGCACCACCGGCCAGGCCGGTGCGATCCGTCTGGGCATCGCCCGTGCTCTGGTCGAGTACGACGAAACCCTGAAGTCCGAGCTGCGCAAGGCTGGCTTCATGACCCGTGACGCCCGTGAAGTCGAGCGTAAGAAGGTTGGTCTGCACAAGGCCCGCCGCGCCACCCAGTTCTCCAAGCGCTGATCTACCGCGCCTGGTTGGGCTCCTTCGGGAGCCCGCTGGATGGGAAAGCAAAAGCCCGGCTTCGGCCGGGCTTTTGTCGTTTCGGGGGGATGCATTTCCGGGTTGCCGGCCAGCGGCCGGCACTACCCGTGGTTTCGCATCTCGGAAGGGGTGGGGTCAGAGCCCTTTCCTTTGGAAAAGGATCCGACCCCGGGCCTCTCTCTGGAGAAGAGCCCCCTTGTTGTTCAAGGGGGCGCGCCGACAGGCGCGGGGATAAGGTGGAATGCGCGACCAAATTAAAAGCAAAAGGCCAGATCTTTCGATCTGGCCTTTTGCTTTTAATTTGGCTGCCCCGGATGGATTCGAACCACCGAATGCCTGAGTCAGAGTCAGGTGCCTTACCGCTTGGCGACGGGGCAAAACGTGCAACTATTTTCTCACTTTTCACACTGAAAAACAACTTGATTTTCAGTGTGGTGGCTATGGGTGGACTCGAACCACCGACCCCAGCATTATGAGTGCTGTGCTCTAACCGGCTGAGCTACATAGCCTTGGTGAGCCCGCTATTCTGCGGATGTGTATCGACCCTGTCAACACTTTTGTGTCGTGCTTGTGGGTCGACAGAGGGCATGGGATAGTCCCGACCAGTAGATTTTCTTAGGAGTCCGCATCGTGATCGATCCGGACGGCTATCGACCGAACGTCGGCATTGTGCTGATGCGGCAGGACGGCCAGGTGTTCTGGGCACGACGTGTGCGCCGGGACGGCTGGCAGTTCCCGCAGGGCGGCATGAACACCGACGAGACGCCTGTCGAGGCCATGTATCGTGAACTGCAGGAAGAGACCGGCCTGCTGCCTGAGCACGTGGAAGTGCTCGGGGCGACGCCCGGCTGGCTGCGCTACAAGCTGCCGGCGCGGGCCATCCGCCGCAATGAGCGGCAGGTCTGCATCGGCCAGAAGCAGGTCTGGTTCCTGCTGCGCCTGACCGGCGACGAATCGCATGTGCAGCTGGACCATACCGATTCGCCCGAGTTCGACCACTGGCGCTGGGTGGACTTCTGGTACCCGGTGGAGCACGTGGTGATGTTCAAGCGTGGCGTCTATGCGCGCGCTCTGCGACATCTGGCGCCGTTGGCGCGCGGGGTGGCCGGGCAGGGCGTCAGCGCCATGCCCAAGAGTGCCGCCGAGGCCTGGATGCCGGGCCACGCAGCCGGCCACGACAGGCCCCGGAAGCGCACGCCCAAGCGCGGCGGCTACTGGCCGCGCAAGGCCAAGGGGGAGTCCGGGGCGGTTTGAATGGGAGGCCACGCAGGCTGTGGGTCGATCCGTCACAACGCGTCCCCCGCCGGCTGTTTCCAGCAGGACCTGGCTGCCCGCCGGGCCGGTCAATCCGACTCTGAACGGTATCGAGAATGGTTCAGGTCTCTGATTGACAACCATTCTCGTTTCCATTGGAATACGCAACAGGCCGCTTCTGGCCTGTCAGCCCGGTTCCCGCCTGTGTACGTCTGCATCTGCAACGGAGTCACCGACCACCAGATCCGCGAAGCCGCCAGCCATGGCGTCAGCACGGTGGCCGAACTGACCATGCGTACCGGTTGCGGTGCCACCTGCGGTTCGTGCCTGGACATGGCCGGCGACCTGCTGGCCAAGGCACGCGCGACGCACGATCTGCCGCTGCCGGTCCTCGGTCTGGCCCAGGTCGCCTGACGTCTCTTTCGCGGCGCGCTGACGCCGCGCTTCCGCATCCTTCACGCGTGGCCGCATAGGCCAATGCGCACGATTCGCGTTCCTTCACGACCGCACGCAAGGCGTTAAAGTGCCTGCGTTTTCAGTGTGCAGGAGCATCCCCATGAAGGGCGACACCAAGGTCATCGAATTCCTCAACAAGGTCCTCTACAACGAGCTGACCGCGATCAACCAGTACTTCCTGCACGCCAAGATGCTGAAGAACTGGGGCATCAAGGAACTGGCCGAACATGAGTACAAGGAATCGATCGACGAGATGAAGCATGCCGACATGCTCGCCGACCGCATCCTGTTCCTTGAAGGCCTGCCGAACTTCCAGGCGCTGGGCAAGCTGCGCATCGGCGAGAACCCGACCGAGATCCTGCAGTGCGACCTGTCGCTGGAACGCGATGGCGTGGTCACCCTGCGCGAGGCCGTGGCCTATTCCGATTCGGTCGGTGACTACGTCAGCCGCCAGCTGTTCGTGAAGATCCTCGACTCGGAGGAAGAACACATCGACTGGCTGGAAACCCAGCTCGACCTGATCGAGCGCATCGGCGAGCCGAAGTACCTGCTGAGCAAGCTGGAAGAGTGAATCAGCGGTCCTGGCCGGCGCGATGCTGTGCCAGGTAGCCCGTCAGTGCAACGCGCGCCCGGGCGAATTCCGCAACCAGCAGCGCCACCGCCACTGCGGGGCGCTGCAGGCTGCCACTACGGGCTTCGTGCTCGATCCGCTGCGCGATCGCCGACAGCGACAACGCTCCCACGTTCGCGCTTGATGATTTCAGGCTGTGCGCGACGGCCTGCATGCGCGGTTCATCGCTGTTCCACGCGGCCAACTGCAACTGCTGCACCATCGCCGGCACATCTTCAAGAAACACCGTGACGATCTGGGTGGCAGCATCGCCGATCACCGCGTGCAGTTCATCCAGCACATCGCGGTCGAGCACCGGTTGTGGTGCTGGCGCCACCTGCTTTTCCGGATTCGGTAGAGCCGAGCCATGCTCGGCTGAAGGCGTGCGACTGCAATTGGCCGTCAGCCGGGCATGGCCCGGCTCTACAGAAGGCCGTGCAGGTGATGCCGCTTTACCGCCACCCCAGCGCTGCAGCAGCGCATGCAGCGTTGCGCGCGCGATCGGCTTGGACAGGTAATCGTCCATGCCGGCCTGCAGGCAGCGCTCGCGGTCGCCGGCCATCGCATTGGCGGTCATCGCGATGATCGGCAGTCGCGCACGCCCGGTTTCCGCTTCTTCGGCGCGCCAGCGGCGCGTGGCGGCGTAGCCGTCCAGCACCGGCATCTGGCAATCCATCAGCACGATGTCCAGCCCGCCTTCGCGAAGGGCGGCCAGGGCCTGTTCGCCATCGGCGGCGTTGCGCACCTCGCACTGGAACACCCGCAGCAGCTGCTCGGCCACCATCCGGTTCACCGTATTGTCCTCCACCACCAGCACGCGCAGATGCAGCGGCGGCAGCGTGGCAGCCGGTTGCTCGTGTTCCGCGCTGGCCAGCAGCGCAGCGGGGCGGGCAGAGGCGACCGGTGCCGCCAGCAGTGCATGCAGGGCGGCGTCGTCGAAGTGAGAGGGCAGCTGGCGCTGGCGGGGGCGTTGCGCAATCGCATCCTCCTGCAGCCACAGTACCTGCAGTGCATCGTCGTCGCCGCGTTCTCCCAGTGCAAGCTGCAGCGTGGCCTCGCCATTGCGGCGTGCGCGCGCATCGACCAGCAGCCAGGCGGGTGCCGGTTTTCCGGGCCGCGCGGGAGCGCGCAGGCGCTCGACCACGCTGTCCAGTTGCGCCAGCACCTGCACCTGCAGTCCATGGTGGGCAGCGATGCGCTCGATGCGTGCCTGCAGCGTTGCATCGGCACTGAACAGCAGCAGCGGTGCCGGCGCGCGCGTCATCGCCGGCAGGTCGCCAGGAACCTTCAGCAGCGGGATCTCGAACCAGAACGTAGCACCCTGGCCGGGCGTGGACTGCACACCGATACGCCCATGCATCAGGTCGATGATGCGCTTGCAGATGGCCAGGCCCAGACCGGTGCCGCCGTAGATGCGCGTAGTGGATGCGTCGGCCTGGCTGAAAGACTGGAACAGGCGTGCCTGCAGCGTGTCGTCGATGCCGATGCCGGTATCGATGATCTCGAAGCGCAGCTGGTGCTGCGCGGCACCTTCGCCCAGGCGCAGCACACGCAGCTGCACCTGGCCGCGGGCGGTGAACTTGATCGCATTGGCCAGCAGGTTGCTCAGCACCTGGCGCAGGCGCACCGGGTCGCCGCGCACCGGCAGGCGCACCGATGGATCCAGCTGCAGGCCCAGTGCCAGGCCCTTGGCGTCGGCGGCGCGCTGCATCAGCTGCACCACGCCATCGAGCAGATCGCGGAGGTTGAAGCTGGTGATTTCCAGCTCCAGCGCCTGTGCTTCCAGCCGGGAGTAGTCGAGGATGTCGTCGACGATGCGCAGCAGCTGCTGCGAGCTGGCCGAGGCGGTGGCCAGCATCTGCCGCTGGTCCTCGCCCAGTGGCCCGCGTGCGATCAGCTCCAGCATCGGCAGGATGCCATTGAGCGGGGTGCGGATCTCGTGGCTCATCGTGGCCAGGAACTCGCCCTTGGCCAGCACGGCCGCCTCGGCGGCCTGCTTGGCCTGCAGCAGCTGTTGTTCCAACTGGCCCTGGCGTTCAGTGGTATGGCGTAGCTGGTCCCGTTCAGCGGCCAGCGCGCCGTGCGTGCGCTGCAGCTGCGCCAGCGCACGGTCGCGCGCACGAAGCCGCAGGCCCAGCACCATCAGCGCGATGGTGGCCGCGGCGAGGGCAACCAGCAGCACGCCCCACAGCGGCACGTCAGAGCACCGCGTTGTGGAAGTCGAAGTTCAGGTCGCTGCCGGCCGACTGCACCATGTTGCCCTGGATGTAGTCGACGCCGCCGACCCACATCGCCGCCGCAGCCTGCGGATCCTCGATCTGCTGGCCGATGATCTGCAGCCCGGCGGCATGGGCCTGATCGATCGCCTTGCGCAGCTCCTCGCGCGTGGCCGGATTGGCATGGCTGCTGGAAAAGCGCGCAGCCATGCGCACGAACGACAGCGGCAGCTGGTTCAGCAGGGCATCGGCCTCGCCGCTGGGTTCGAACTGGCTCAGGCAGAAGCGCACCCCGGCACTGGCCATGCGCTGGCAGAACTGCTGCAGCGGCACGGTGTGGATCAGTGCGTCCGGCAGGCGCACGTCGATCACCAATGCACTGCCCGGCAGGTCACGCTGCTGCAGTGATTCCAGCAGCCAGTCGCCAAAGGCATCGCGCTGCAGCGTGCGCAGCGACTGCGAGACGAACAGGTTCAGCGGCTGCGTTGCGTGCCGGTACAGGTCCAGCAGGCCCAGCGCATGGTCCATCACCTGCTGGTCGAGGTCGGCGATGCGGCCTGCCGCCTCGGCGGCGGGAATCACCTGGCCGGCCGCCAGCACCGTGCCATCGGCCTGGCGCAGGCGCAGCAGCAGCTGGTACTGCGCGGTGTTGCCACCGGCGACGGCGACGATCGGCTGATAGGCCAGCTCCAGCTGGCCTTCCAGCAGTGCCAGGTGTTCCTGTTCGGTGACGGCCTGGCGGTGCACGTGGCCCGCCACGCCGGCGCTGAGCAGGCGTGCCTGCAGGGTGGTGCGCTCGACCGCTTCCAGTGCAGCGTTGGCATCGTCGAAGCCCGGCGACAGCGGCGCGTAACCCACCACGCCGCGCAGGTGCACCGATTCATCGTCGCGGATCACGAAGGCGCGCGCCGAGAGCTGCTCACGCAGGGTCGCGGCGATGCTTTCCAGGCTGTCTTCATCGGTATTGCGGGCCAGCAGCAGGAAGCTGTTGTCGTTCAGGCGTGCCAGCAGGTGCGGATGGCCGGCTTCGGCCAGGCGCTGCCCGGCCTGCACCATCAGCCGTTCAAACGCGGCATAGCCATAGCGTTCGCGCAGGCCCAGCGCGCTGGCCACTTCGATGAAGAACACGCCGCCCTGATCGCGGTGGGCGAGTGCGGTGTTGAGCTGCTGCAGCACGTGGTGGCGCGTCGGCAGGCCGGTTTCCGGATTGCTGGTGGCCGGTGCGCCGGTGGCGCCGGGGAGGGTGGCGGCCTGGGCTCGTGCGCGGCGGATGCGGTTGGCCACCGCTGCGATCAGGTGGCGGGGCCGGATCGGCTTGCTCAGGTAGTCGTCCGCGCCGCTGTCGAGGACTTCGAACTGGCGCTCCGGATCCGGATCACCGCTGAGGAACACGATCGGAAGCAGCTGCAGGCCGGGCTGCTGGCGGATCAGCGCGGTCAGGCGCATGCCGTCCAGGCCGGGCAGATGAAGATCCATCAGGATCAGGTCGGGGCGGTGCTCCTTGATGGCCTGCAGCGCGGCATCGGCATCGTTGTGGACGATCGCCTGCATGCCGGCGCCGTGCAGCACGCTCTGCGCGAACAGGGCCTGCGCGCGATCATCCTCAACGATCAGCACGCGGTAGGGCGAGTCCGATGGCGACGGGGCCAGATCGTTGTTGCCGGCGTCGGCCAGTGCGACCGGGCCGGGCAGCGGCGGCGGCGCGCTGTTGGCCGGCGTGGACGCATCGGCCGCGACAGGAGATGGGGTCGCCGCCATCGGTGGGTCCACGGCCGGAGGTGCCGTCTCGGGGGCCCAGCGTTGCCAATGGTCGGCCGGAGGGGTTTCAGCGCGTCCCGGGCGGGCGCCCGCGGGGGATTCGTTTGCGGCCATCGGTGCTCCTGGTGTTCGCGTCCATTATGCGACAAGCCCGGCGCTCAGCCGGTACCGGTGTGCCCTGGCGGTGCTGCCGATGCACCGCGCGCCAGCCAGCGCACGCCCTTCCACAGGGCGCGCCAGACCAGCCACACCAGCAGCGCACCGGCCAGGCTGCAGGCCAGCACCACGATCAGCGCGATCCACGGGTGTGCCAGGGCGAGGGCCAGGCCACCGATCACGACGGTGTCTTCGGCCGCAGAGGCGACCCAGTTGCTGGCCGGTTCCGGCGAGGTGTTGAGCAGGGCGCGGGTACCGGCCTTCAGGCCATGGCTGGCCAGGGCGACGCCGGCACCGGCGGCGAGCGCACCGGTGCCCAGCTGGCCATCCGGCGACAGCGTGGCCGCCGCGAGGAATGCGCCGGCGGGTACGCGCGCGAGCGTCTGCACCAGGTCCCACACCGAATCCACGCCAGGGATCTTGTCGGCGAAGAACTCGGCCACCGCCAGCGTCGCCGAGGTGCCCAGCACCCACCAGGATTCGGTGGCCTGCAGGGCGGGGGGCAGGTCGACCCAGCCAAGCAGCCCGGCCAGGCCGACACCGAACACGGTGAGGTAGACGCGGATACCGGCCAGCCAGGCCAGCAGGATGCCGATCACGAACAGGTGGGCTTCGGTCATGGCGGTGCTCCGGCGACGGAACTGTGCAGGGGGCCACACTATCGACGATGGCGTGCCTGAACGCCACAGACCGTGGCCGGCCACTGCGCAGGAAACCCACCCGTCCTGTCATACACTAGCCCGTCGTTTGCCACAGGGGCCGTACCGGTGTCGCCCTTGCGATACCCCGGAAACCACCCATGACCAACCGTCCTCCCATGCGCGTGCAGGTCCGCCTGCCCGGCGCGCCGCAACCGCCTGCCGACCGTCGCCGCCTGCTGGTGATCGGCGGCATCTGGCTGCTCAGCCTGGTGCTGGCGGTGCTTGGCGGCTGCTGGATGGCCACCCCGCGCGATGCCCAGGGCCAGCGCCTGCAGGCCGCCGAGAAGCGTGCCGAGGCGCTGCAGGCGCAGCTGACCGAGCTGCGCCAGAAGCAGGCCACGCTGGAAGCCTCCGACCGCATCAGCCGTGCCGCCAATACCGAGGTGCAGTCCTCGTTGGCCGAGCGCGATGAGGAAATCGCCGGGCTGCGCGCCGATGTTGCCTTCTATGAGCGGCTGGTCGGCTCGACCAGCCAGCGCAAGGGCCTGAACACCCATTCGATCGAGTTCAGCCCGGAAGCGGCCGGCACCTGGCAGTACACCGCCGTGCTGACCCAGAACCTCAACCGTGGGGCCATCAGCCAGGGGCAGATGCGCTTCACCGTGGAAGGCGTGAAGAACGGCAAGCTGGCCACGATCAGCTGGGATGATCTGCACCAGCGCAGCAAGGTGCCGGGACAGGACTACTCGTTCCGGTACTTCCAGCAGCTCACCGGCAGCGTGATGCTGCCGGCTGACTTCACCCCGCAACGCGTGCGGGTGACATTGGGGAGTGGTACGGGGGGTACCACCCAGGTATTCGACTGGAAACAGGCCGGTGCGCCGGCCAGCAAAGGGGAGTAGGCAGATGTTCGGAAGCAGCAAATCCAACCGTGAAGGCCAGCTGGTGGTGGACGCCCTGATCGGCAACCAGGTGGTGATCCGCGGTGATGTGGAATTCAGTGGTGGCCTGTATGTGGAAGGCCGCATCCACGGCAAGGTGATCGCCGCCGAAGGCGCCAGTGGTGCGACCCTGACGGTTGCCGAGCACGGCGTGATCGAAGGTGAGATCCGGGCCCAGGTGGTGGTCATCAGTGGCCGCCTGGACGGCGATGTACACGCTACCGAGAAGGTCGAGTTGACCCCGAGCGCACGGGTCAATGGCAACGTCCATTACCAGGTGGTGGAGATGAACGCGGGCGCGCAGCTGAACGGCCGCCTGATCCATGCCAGCGCCCCGATGGCAGCCTTGCCGGCTCCGGAAGGCGAAGACGCCCCGGATGGCAAGGGCGATACCGCCGCGCGTCGCAAGCTGGCCGAGGCGATGGCTTGAAAGCCGTCGTCGGCACCCCCATGCTGGCAGCATGAGCACGCTAGTCTCCCTGCCCGGCGCCACCCCGGTTGCCGCGCCCGATTACCAATCGCTGGAGCGCCCGCTGAACTTCACCGAGTCGGCGGCCGCCAAGGTCAAATCCCTGATCCAGGAAGAGGGCAACCCCGACCTGGCCCTGCGTGTGTACATCGAGGGAGGCGGCTGTTCGGGCTTCCAGTACGGGTTCGAGTTCGACGAGAACCGTGCCGACGATGACCTGGCGGTACAGACCAGCGGTGTGACCCTGCTGGTCGACCCGCTGAGCCTGCAGTACCTGATGGGCGCGGAGGTGGATTACACCGAGAGCCTGACGGGTGCCCAGTTCGTGATCCGCAACCCGAACGCAAAGACCACCTGCGGCTGCGGCAGCAGTTTCAGCATGTAAGCAGGGCGCGGGGCCTGTGTCCCGCGCGACAAGGTGTGTGGAGCAAGCTCCACACCCACAGGCGGTTTCCGCAAAGCCTGCGGCTTGCCACCTGCATCGATTGGCGGCACGCTTGGCGGATGCCCAATACTCCTTCGCCGCTTTCCGGTTTTGCCTTCGTTGGCGAACCGTTGGAGCGCGCCGATGCCCTGCGCGAAGATGCCGATGCACTGGCGCGCCTGTGGCCGGGCGCGCGCATCCTCGTCCTCGATCACGATGGCAGCGCCTTCACCGGCGATGACGACCAGCCGCTGGCGCTGACCGGCGCCGACGTCGGCGGTGGCCCGGGCGCCGCAGTTTTCCTGGGGCTTCGCGGTGATCAGGCATGGTTCTCGGTCGAAGCCACCAATGTCACCGTGAGCGCGCCACGCCGACTGGATCTGCGCCAGGCTGCGTTGTTGTGGCCGATGGCCGATGCCACCGCTTTCAGCTATGCCCGTGGCATGTCCTACTGGCACTCGCGCACCCGCTTCTGCGGCGTATGCGGCGGCGCGGTGGCGTTTGCCCGTGGCGGCTTCGTCGGCCGTTGCGCGCAGTGTTCCACCGAACACTATCCGCGCGTCGATCCGGCGGTGATCGTCGCCGTGGAAAACCAGGGCCGGCTGCTGCTGGGCCGACAGTCGAACTGGGCCCCGCGCCGTTACTCGGTGCTGGCCGGCTTCGTCGAACCTGGCGAGACCTTCGAGCAGACCGTGGTGCGCGAAGTCCATGAGGAGAGCAAGGTGCGGGTGACCGCCTGCCAGTACCTCGGTTCGCAGCCGTGGCCGTTCCCCGGCGCGCTGATGGTCGGCTTCCGTGCACAGGCGCATGACGACCTGCCGACCGTGGATGGCGAGCTGGAAGACGCGCGCTGGTTCAGTGCCGACGAGGTCGGCGCCGCGTTGGCGCGCGATGTGGAGGACGACGGCCAGGGCATCCGCCTGTCGCCACCGATCTCGATTTCGCGGAGCCTGATCGAACACTGGTACCGCCAGCAGCGAGGCTGAGCCGGCGTTTCGGCCGGGCCGATCGTGGCAGCTGTATTGCCGCCACCTGAACACGGCCCGGGTTACAGTCCGGTTCACCCGCGAGGGCACCGCTGCGACAGGTAAGGTAGCGGCGCCGAGCGTTCTGTTTCGTAGGGAGACCTGCCATGTTCACCACTCTGGCCGCCGTGCTGGTGGCGCTGGCCCTGGGCCACGTTGCCCCGGCCGCTGCCGCCTCGATGCGCCGTTTCGACGGCTTCCGGCGCTGGCTGGGCTGGCTGGATGCGCGTGGTGGCAAGGCCTGGCAGGGACCGGCTGGAGTGGCGCTGGCGCTGCTGCCGCCGCTGCTGCTGATGGGGCTGCTGGCGTGGCTGCTGCGCGGAGTGCTGTTCGGCCTGCCGTCCCTGCTGCTGGGCGTGGCCGTGCTGGCCTGGTGCTGGGGGCCGCGCGACCTGGATCGCGATATCGAAGCGATCATTGATGCGGACGACGCCGCGACGCGGCAGGCAGCCGTGCGCAACCTGCAGGCCGCCGGTGGCAGCCTGCGCGAAGACGTGCCGTCGCTGGTCGAAGCGACCGTGCTCAATGCGCTGCGTCGCTGGTTCGCGGTGCTGTTCTGGTTCCTGCTGCTGGGCCCGGCCGGTGCGTTGGGCTACCGCTTGCTGGCGCTGATGGCGGAAAGCCCGATGCGTGCACGCGTGCCGGTGGAGCCGCTGGCGCTGGCCCAGCGCCTGCTGGGCTGGATCGAGTGGCCGGTAGCGCAGCTGATGGCGTTCTCGATGGCGCTGGTCGGCAACTTCGATACGGCGTGGAAGGCCTGGCGCCAGGCCCATGGCGAACGCCTGGTCGGCACCATCGGGTTTCTGGGCGCGGTGGCGCGGGCCAGCGTCAACGCCGAGCTGCGCGAGGACGCGCACGATTACACCGAGGCGGGGCTGTTGCCGGTGTGGCAGCGGCTGCCGGACCTGCGTGATGCGATGAGCCTGGTGTGGCGGATGCTGCTGCTGTGGCTGGCGATCCTCGCGTTGCTGGTGATTGCAGGCTGGGTGACGTAGGTGTTCTGGCAGGGCTTGCAGCCCTGCACCTGCAGAGGCCAACGCCAAAGCCAAAGCGGCTCTGGGTTGCTGAGGGTTGGGCGGGGCGGTGTGGGGCTGCAGGACACGCCGTAAACCCCTCCCTGGGGGCTCGATGGCGCCATCCATGGCGCCAACGGTCCTGCAGCCCCACACCGCCCCACCCCCGACAGTTTCCCGATGACGGATGTTCTGTAGAGCCGAGCCATGCTCGGCTCCGAGCGAGCGCAGCGAAGCGATCCGCTTTCGCTTTTGATCTTCTTTTTCTTTTCCGTGGTGGACGCACACGGAAACTGTCCGTGGCCGGGCGGGATGGGTTTGCGGGGGTGTCCGCGGCATGGATGCCGCGGCCAAGCCTCCACGGACGGATTCACGGCGTCCCCCGCAAACCCATCCCGCCCGGCCGACCCCAAGGCTTCTGCCTTCAAACGCCGCCCACCACGAGGGGCTGCGCCGTTGGCTGGAAACTAGACCGGTGCCAGCGCCGTGAACGGTGCCCACGGCAGGTTACGCAGCAGCGCATACCCGGGCAGTACCCAGAGCCAGAACGTGGGATTGGCCAGCACCCGCATCAGCGGGTCCAGCAGGCGCGGACGGATGCCGGCGACGTTCAGCAGCATCAGCAGCAGGAAGGGCAGGCTGATGACCAGCAGCGGGTTCATCGCCATCGCGCCGGGCAGGTCGAAATGGACCAGCGAATACAGGCAGCGGGTGCTGCCACAGCCCGGACAGTACAGGCCGGTCAGCGCGTACAGCGGGCAGCTCGGCAAGGGATTACCGGCGACATACGGATTGACGTTGCGCAGCACCAGCGCGGCACCGGCGGCCAGGCCGGTGGCGGCCAGCAGTGGTGCCCAGCGGGCCAGTCGGGATCGGGTGGGCAGGGCGGACATGCAGCAACGGATCCGGCGCAGGCGCCGGATCCGTCCACGCGGATCAGTAGCCGCTGTTGCTCATCGCACCCATGCCGCCGAGAGCGACGATCAGGATGCCGTACAGCACGCCGACCACGACGGCGGCAATGGCCGACCAGATGGCCCACTTCTTGGCCTTGGCCGAGGATTCCTGGGCACCGGCGATGTCGCCAGCGGCCAGCTTGCCGTTGACCTGGGCGGCGTAGACGATCGACACGATGCCGGCCGGCAGGCAGCAGAACAGGGTGCTCAGGATGGCCCAGACCAGATTGTTCGGGACCTGCGGAGTGGCGGTATTCATGGGTTCAAGCTCCTTGATGGGTGGTGGTGGTGAATCATTGGTCGGAAAGAGCGCCCAGTACGGCCAAGCCGCCGAACAGCCCGAACCACAACAACAACAGGACCGGCAGGGCCACGGCCGAAGCCACCGCCCACCAGCCCGCCTTGCGCGACGCGCTGTAGGCCCCCGGCAGGTCGCCGGCCGCGCGGCGGCCATCGACCTGGGAGGCATAGACGATCGACACCACGCCCAACGGCAGGCAGCAGAACAGCGTCGTCAGGATCGCCCAGACCAGATGGTTGGGGATGTAGACCGGACGGCTGAGCGGTGGCGGTTGATTCAAAGCAAGACTCCATTCCTTGGTGGCCGGCCTTGGTGCATTGGCCGAACCTCCCCCCTGTGGGTGCGTAATCTACCTCAACCTGCGCTGCATGTATGCGTTTACAGTCAGATGGTGGCGTGTATGGCCCTTGACTGGGCGCTATTTGACGGGCCTCTGTCATGAGACAGAGGCCGTCATTCCGGGGATTGGGGCTATCGCTTGGAAGCGCTACCGGCGGCCGCCGGGCCGATCAGGCGTGATCGCCACGCAGGGCCCGCACCTGCGCCTCCAGCACCGGGGCGCGGGTGGCGTGGCCATCGACGGCCGGTGCCGCCACGACCTCGACGGTAGCGCGGAAACGGCGCGGCACCCGCATGCGGCCGAGGCGGCTGTCGCGGCGACTCCACATGCTCGACCACATGCCGCGCAGCGCCATCGGCACCTCCGGCACCGGCCGCCGCTCGAGGATCTTCTCGACGCCGGACTTGAACGGCGCCATCTCCCCGTCGCGGGTCAGCGCACCCTCGGGGAAGATGCAGACCAGTTCGCCTTCGGCCAGCGCAGCGTCGATCTCGTCGAACGCGCGCTGCATCAGTGCCGGGTCTTCGCGCGCACCGGCGATCGGGATTGCCTTGGCGGTCCGGAAGATCCAGCGCATTACCGGGATGTTGAAGATCCTGTAGTACATGACGAAGCGCACCGGGCGCGGAATCGTCGCCGACAGGATCAGCGCGTCCATGTAGCTGACGTGGTTGCAGACCAGCAGTGCGGCGCCTTCGTCGGGCACGTTGGCCTCGATGCCATGCGGGCGCAGCCGGTACAGGGTGCGCACCATCAACCAGCTGAGGAAGCGCATCAGGAATTCGGGGACGATGGTGAAGATGTAGATCGCCACCAGCGCGTTGGCGATGGCCAGCGCCAGGAACTGCTGCGGAATGGTCCAGTGCAGCAGCTTGTGCGCGGCCAGCGACAGCAACGCCGCAGCGACGATGAAGCCCGAGTTCTGGATGTTCAGTGCGGCGAACACGCGCGACATCTGCGCCTTCGGCGTGCGGCTCTGGATCAGTGCGAACAGCGGCACCACGAAGATGCCGGTGAACAGGCCGATGCCGATCAGGTCGATGACGATGCGGATGCTGCCGGGCTGCTGCAGGAACGGCGCGATGGTCAGCCCGTGCACCGTCGCTTCGCCGCTGCGGGCGAAGTACAGGTCGAGCAGGAACGCGGTCATGCCGAACGCCCCCAGCGGTACCAGGCCGATTTCCACCGTACGGGCTGACAGCTTCTCGCACAGCAGCGAGCCGACGCCGGTGCCCACCGAGAACAGGGCCAGCGCGAAGATGTACAGGGTCGGCTCGCCGCCCAGGTTGGTCACTGCGTAGGCCGGTAGCTGCGAGGTCAGCACGGTGCCAACGAACCAGAACCAGGACACGCCCAGGATCGAGTTGCGCACGGCCTTCTGCTGGCGCGCCATGCGCAGTACCGCCAGCGATTCCGGCAACGGGTTCCAGTTGATCTTCAGGGTCGGGTCGCCGGCATCGACCCTGGGAATCAGGCGCGCGGCGATGTTGCCGCAGACCGCCAGGGCGATGATCGCGCACGCAGCCACCACCGTACCGTGGCTGCCGGCCACGGTGAACACCAGGCCGCCGACGATCATGCCGGAGAGGATCGACATCGAGGTCCCCATCTCGACCAGGCCGTTGCCGCCGGTCAGTTCCTCGGGCCTGAGCACCGACGGCAGCACCGAATACTTCACCGGGCCGAACAGGGTCGATTGCATGCCGGTGCAGAACAGGGCGACCAGCAACACCGGCAGGCTCTGGGTGAGGAAGCCGGCGGCCGCCAGCGACATGATCACGATCTCCATGGTGGTGGTGATGACGATCAGCCGCGATTTTTCCAGTTTGTCGGCGATCTGCCCGGCCAGTGCCGAGAACAGGAAGTACGGCAGGATGAAGATGGCCGGTGCCAACGTGGCGTACAGCCCGAGTTCCTCCTCTGGCACGGCCATGAACAGCAACATGCTGATGATCGCTTGCCGGTACACGTTGTCGTTGAAAGCACCGAGCGCCTGTACCACGAAGAACGGCAGGAAACGGCGCTGGCGGAGCAGGGCAAACTGGTTGTGACCGGACATGGAACCTCCTTGACCGGCGCAGCCTAGCATTCCTGCCCATCCGCTGTGGGTGCGGACCTGTGGGTGCGGACCGTTGGTCCGCACGCCTGCCGTCGGACTCAGACGATATCGTCGACTACGCCGCCATCCACGCGCAGTGCCGCACCGGACGTGGCCGAAGCCTGCGGCGACGCCAGGTACACCACCATGTTGGCCACTTCCTCGACCGTGGCAGTGCGCTGGATCACCGAGGACGGCCGGTGTGCCATCACGAACTCGCGGCCGATCTGCTCCAGCGGCTTGCCGCTGCGCCGGCGTTCATCCTCGAACATCGCCGCGAAGCCATCGGACAGGGTCGGGCCAGGCAGCACCGCGTTGACGGTGACGCCGCTGCCGGCCACGCGCTTGGCCAGGCCGCGCGACAGTGACAGCTGCGCGGTCTTGCTGACCCCGTAATGGATCATGTCGGCCGGGATGTTGCGCGCCGATTCGGACGAAATGAACAGCACGCGGCCCCAGCCGGCATCGACCATCGCTGGCAGCAGCGCACGCGACAGGCGTACGCCGGACATCACGTTGGTCTGCCAGTAGCGCTCCCAGGTGGCGTCATCGGTCTGGAAGAAATCCTCTGGGCCGAAGATGCCGGCGTTGTTGACCAGGATGTCGATCTTCGGCAGCCCAGCCAGCAGCGTATCGACACCGGCCGCATCGGAGAGGTCGGCGGCGACACCGAGTACGTCGGCTCCCGGCACGGCCGCGAGCAGATGCTGGCGGGCGCGCTCGACGCTGCTGGTGCTGCGGCCATTGACAATGACCCGCGCACCAGCGCTGGCCAGGCCTTGGGCGATGGCCAGGCCGATGCCGGCGGTGGAGGCGGTCACCAGCGCGGTGCGGCCGCTGAGTTCGATTTTCATGGTGATGATCCGGGGCGGGAGCTGCCCAGTATCCGCGTGGCGGCGTGATCGAACTGCATCGCCCGGTGCAACGCGCCGTTGCACGCAGCGCAGCAGATCCACGCCGTGCGTGGATGGGACGCCCGATCAGCGATGAGGGATCAGGTCAGGTTGGTCACCGCCTCATTGGCCGCTGCACGCACCTTCGGCAGCATGCGCAGCACCAGCGCCATCTGGGTACGGATCAACTGCAGTTTCGGCGGCATCGCCTCGTCGATCTGCTCCAGCTCGGCGGCCACCGCGCGGTCGGCGTCGTTGTCATCGTCCGCGACGGGTTGCCGCGCGGTCAGCGCCGTCGCCAGCTGCTGAAGTGCCTTGCGCACGCGATCGCCCGCGGCCAGCGCCAGTGGATCGCCTGCGTAGCTGTCCACCTGGTCGCGGTGCGCACCCAGCGCCGACAGATGCCCCAGCAGCGTGTTGGACAGCGCCAGGAAGCGGAAGCCGGCATCCAGGTTGCGGCGCACGTGGCCGGGTTCGCGCAGCATGTTCGACAGTGCGGTGGACAGCGCGGCGTCGGCGTTGTGCATGTCGCGGCGGGCGATGCGGTAGGCCAGGTCGTCGCGCATGCCGCTGCGGTACTGGCCCAGCACCGAATCCAGGTAGCGAGCGGCGGTATCCAGCACGCGTGCCAGGACGAGATGCAGCTGGCGGCCCTGCCAGTCGGGCAGGATCAGGAACGCGGCGGCGGCGGCGATCGCGCAGCCCAGCAGCGTATCGACCATGCGCGGCACGATCAGCACGAAGCCATCGCCGATCAGGTTGAAGCAGGTCAGCGCCATCACGGTGATCGCGGCTGATGCCACCAGGTAGCGGTCGGTGCGGGTGAAGAAGAACAACAGTGCCGACAGCAGTGCGATCAGCAGCTGTACGTGCAGCTGCGGGAACAGCTGCAGCAGTGCCCAGGTCAGCACCAGTCCGGCGACGGTGCCGACGATGCGCTGTGCCAGGCGCTGGCGGGTGGCGCCGAAGTTGGGCCGGCACACGAACACGATGGTCAGCAGTACCCATGAACCATTCTGCGCATTGAACAGCCGGATCGCTGCAAAGCCGGCGATCAGCGCCAGTGCCATGCGCAGGCCATGGCGGAACAGCACCGAGCCGGGCGTGAGCTGCTGGCGGATGCGCACGCCCATCTCGCGCAGGGTATGCGGGTTGCTGTCGCGCAGGCGGGTGTCGACGTTGTCCAGGCTGGCTTCGGAACGTTCGGCATCCAGCAGGCGGCGCTCGATGCTGCGCAGGTTGTGAACCAGCAGGTCCAGCGAGCCGAGCAGGCGCTGCCACTGCGGGCGCTGCTGGTCACGCAGGTAGGCCAGCGCGTCGGCCAGGTCGCGCCCGGCCTGCTGGTTGCTTTCGCCGTATACGAACGGACGACGCAGCCGGATCGCCTCGCCCAGGCGGGCACAGGCCTGGCCCTGCAGATCGAGCAGGCGCTGGCAGCGGTAAAGCACATCGCTGTGGAAGAAGGCGTCCACCAGCGCGCCATACGGGTAGTGCGAGGAACTGGCGCGCTCGTGGAAATCCTGTGCCATGTAATACAGGCGCAGGTACAGGCCGGAGTTCACGCCCGGCCGCCCGGAACGGCCGAAGCGGGCCAGGATCGCGGTCTTGGCCTCGTTCAACGCACCGACCACGCGCCGGTTCTGTTCGGCCAGGTCGAGTTGGCGACGTTGCAGGTCGGCTTCGCGCACCGGCTCGAACAGCGCAGCCTTCAGCTGCAGGTAGCGGCCCAGCTCAACGTACAGCCGCGCCACGCGTTCGCGCACCGGCCGGTTGGCGAACAGCGCAGTCCACAGGATCGACAGCAGCCCGTACCAGGCTGCACCGGCCAGCAGATGGCTGACCGCGTCCAGCGCGCTGTGCAGGTCGCTGGCGCCATGCTGCTCCAAGCCGATCATCGTGTAGATCGCCAGCGTCACCGTGGCCTGGGCAATGGATGCGTAGCGCTCACCGAGCGCGCCAAGCAGTGTCAGGCCGAAGGTGGACAGTGCCAGCGCACCGATGAAGATCCACGGCCACGGGAACAGCCAGATCACCGAGGCCGCCGCAATGCAGAAGCACAACAGTGACAACACCACGGCCTTGATCCGGCCCCACCAGTTGTCGTCCGTTTCTGCGATGGCGCTTGCGATGATGCCGAGGAACACGCCGGGCAGGGCGGTCAGCGCCTCGAACTGCCAGCACACGGCCACGGCCGCGGTCAGCGCGATGAACACGCGCAGGCCGTAGCTGGCCTTTTCGTGGGCCCACAGGCGGCTGAGGCGGGATTGGCGGGCGGACATGCAGGCTCGGTGGAAGGGTCTTCCACCATTATTGCGGGTGCGGGGTGAAGGGGACAGCCTGCGCAGGAATACCGGTAGTGCCGGCCGCTGGCCGGCAGATTCGCAGCACCTAGAAGTAGATCCACGCCATGCGTGGATGGGCTCTACTACGCCTGCTGCGCGCGCTTGAGCAGCTTCGCTTCGCGCCTGCGCGCGCGACGGGTGCGCCAGCGCTCGGCCAGGCAGGAGAAGATCACGTACAGCGCCGGCGTACTGAGCAGGGTCAGGCTCTGCGAGAACAGCAGGCCGCCGATCATCGCGATGCCCAACGGGCGGCGCAGCTCGGACCCTTCACCCAGGCCGATCGCCAGCGGCACTGCGGCCAGGATCGCGACCATCGTGGTCATCATGATCGGGCGGAAGCGCACGATGCTGGCCTCGCGTGCGGCATCGCGCGGCGCCAGCCCATGCTCGCGCTGCGCCACCAGTGCGAAGTCGATCATCATGATCGCGTTCTTCTTGACGATGCCGATCAGCAGCACCAGCGCGATCATCGAGATCACCGACAGCTCGGTGTTGGTGCCGAACAGGGCCAACAGCGCACCGACACCGGCCGCCGGCAGCGTGGACAGGATGGTGACCGGGTGGATCAGGCTCTCGTAGAGCATGCCCAGTACCAGGTACACGGTCAGGATTGCGGCGAACACCAGGATCAGCATGTCGCTGGGATCGGAGTTGAAGCCGAAGCCCGCATCGTCGGCCAGGCGGATGTCGCCGGGCATGCGCATGCCGGCCACGGTCGCGTCGATGATCGCCTTGGCCTCGCCCATGCTCACGTTGGGAGCCAGGTTGTAGCTGAGGTCCATCGTCGTGTACTGGTTCTCGTGGGTGATCTGCGATGGGGCCAGGCCAGGCATCTGCGTAGCCACCGCGGTGATCGGCACCATGTCGCCGTTGCGCGCACGCACGTACACCTCATCCAGCGCCGCCGGGGTGGCGGTCTGCGAGGGCAGGGCATTGACCACCACGCTGTACTGGTTGATGTCCGAATAGATGGTGGAGATCTGGCGCTGGCCGAACGCCCCGTACAGCGCGCCGTCGATGGCGCCCACCGTGATGCCCAGGCGCGCGGCCTTTGCGCGGTCGATCTGGATGTTCTGGCGCAGGCCGGCATTGTCCACGTCGGTGCCGACGTCGCGCAGCTTCGGGTTCTTCTTCAGTTCCGCCTGCAGCTTGGGCAGCCATTCCTGCAGTGCGGCCAAGTCGTTGCCCTGCAGCGAGATGCGGTACTGCGCGCCCTGGCTGGAACCGCCGCCATCGTTGCTGGGCAGGTCCTGGATCGCGCGCAGGCGCAGCTGCAGGTCGGGATAGCGATCGGCCTTGGCGCTGAGGCGCGCCAACGCATGCGCGGTGGTTTCGCGGCGGCCGTCGCTGCGTGATTTCAGCTCGATGTTGAACTGTGCACTGGAGCCCTGGCGGCCGCTGCCCAGGCGTACACCCACCGTCTTCACCGCCGGGTCGGCCATCAGCATGTCGGTGATGCGGCGCTGGCGCGCGACCATGTCCTCGAACGACACGGTGGCACTGGAGTTGGCGCGGCCCCAGATCAGGCCGGTGTCCTGCGGCGGGAACGCGCCCTTCTTCACCGCGCCGAACAGGAAGATGGTGACGCCGATCAGGATCAGTGGCGTCAGCGACAGAAGCAGCGCGTGGCGCAGCGAGAAATCGAGGAACACGGTGTAGATGCGCAGCATGCGCTCGTGGCCGGCGTTCAGCCAGCGGCCGAAACGCGACGGCGGCGCGCTGTGGTCGTGCGCGCTGAGGAAGCGGCTGCACAGCGCCGGGGTCAACGTCAGCGAGACGATCATCGAGACCACGATGGCCGCCACCAGGGTGACGGTGAACTCGCGGAAGAACGCGCCCATCATGCCGCTGGCGAACAGCAGCGGGATGAACACCGCCACCAGCGAGGCGGTGATCGAGACGATGGTGAAGCCGATCTCGCGCGCACCGGTCAACGCCGCCTGCATGCGCGGCATGCCTTCGTCGAGGTGGCGCATGATGTTCTCGATCACCACGATCGCATCGTCGACCACGAAGCCGATCGCGATCACCAGCGCCAGCAGGCTCAGATTGTTCAGGGTGAAGCCCATCACGTACATCACCAGCGCGGCGCCGGCCAGCGACAGCGGCACGGTCACCGCCGCGATCAGGGTGGGGGCCAGCCGGCGCAGGAACAGCGCCATGGTCAGCACCACCATCGCCAGGCTGATCAGCAGGGTGACCTGCACTTCATGCAGCGACGAACGGATGGTCGGCGTACGGTCGAAGTACGGCGTCATCGTGGTGCCCGGCTGCAGGTAGTCGCGCAGGGTGGGGATCTGCGCCTTGACCCGGTCCACGGTCTCCACGATGTTGGCGCCGGCGCGGGTGAACACGTACATCACCACCGCCGGCTTGTGGTCGAACCACGCCGCCTGGTAGGCATCCTGTTGGCCGTCGTAGACGTTGGCGATATCCTTCAGCCGGATCACCCGGCCGTCGCCCTGGGTCTTGACCACCAGGTCGGCGAAGTCGGCGGCGCGCGCCACCGAGTCGTTGGCGATGATCGCCGTGGTGGTGTTGCCATCGCTGAGGAAGCCGGTGGGCGAGGTCACGTTGGCCGCGCGCACTGCGTTGCGCAGGTCATCGGCGGTAAGGCCCAACGCGTTCATCAGGCGCAGGTTGACATCCACGCGCACCGCCGGCGTCGACGCGCCAGCGATGTCGACCGAGGCGACGCCGCTGATCTGGCGGATGCGCTGCGCCAGCAGCGAGTCGGCCACGTTGTAGAGCTCGTCGGCCGACTGCGTCTGCGAGGTCAGCGCGATGGCGATCACCGGGTCGTCGTTCGGATTCGCCTTCTGGTACATCGGCGAGCCCATGCCCGAGGGCAGGTCGGCCTGGGCCGAGTTGATCGCCGTTTGTACATCCAGTGCCGCCGAATCGATGTTGTGGCCGCTCTGGAAGATCATGAACACCAGCGAGCTGCCTTCCGAGCTCGACGAGCGCATGCGATCGATGCCCGGCAGCTGGCCGAGATGGCGTTCCAGCGGCGCGGTGACGGTCGAGGCCATGGTCGCCGCGTCGGCGCCGGACTGGCTGGCATGCACGAAGATTACCGGGATCTCGATGTTCGGCAGCGCCGATACGCCCAGGCGCAGGTAGCAGATCAGGCCGACCATGAACAGGCCGATGGCCAGCAGTGCGGTGCCGATCGGGCGGCGGATGAAGGGACCGGACAGGTTCATCGCGCGGCCCCCCACGGCAGTGGGGCGTGGATCATGCCTGCGGCTCCTGCAGCGAACCGTCGCGCAGCGCACGCTGTTCGCGGCGGCGCGCCAGCCACTCAGAGAAGCGCTCCATGTACAGGTAGATCACCGGCGTGGTGTACAGGGTCACCAACTGCGACAGCAGCAGGCCGCCAACGATGGCGATACCCAGCGGGCGGCGCAGCTCCGAACCGATGCCGGTGCCGAGCGCCAGCGGCAGTGCGCCGAGCATGGCCGCAGCGGTGGTCATCATGATCGGGCGGAAGCGCAGCAGGCAGGCGCGGCGGATCGCCTCGTGCGCGTTGGCGCCGGCGCGGCGGGCTTCGATGGCGAAGTCGACCATCATGATGCCGTTCTTCTTGACGATGCCGATCAGCAGCACGATGCCGACGATGCCATCCACCGACAGGCTCAGCCCGCACAGCATCAGCGCCAGCAGCGCGCCGACACCGGCCGGCGGCAGCGTGGAGATGATCGTGATCGGGTGGATGTAGCTCTCGTAGAGCACGCCCAGCACGATGTAGATCACCACCAGCGAGGCCAGCAGCAGCCACACCACGTCGGTCTGGCTGCCGGTGAACTCAGCCGCCTTGCCGATGAACTCGGCATGCAGGTGGGTGGGCATGTCCAGGCTGTCCTTGGTCTCCTGGATCGCTCGCACCGCTTCGGACAGCGAATAGCCCGGCGCCACGTTGAACGACACGGTCAGCGCCGGCAGCTGCTGCTGGTGGCTGACCACCAGCGGTGCGCTGCTGACCTTGCCTTCGGCCAGCGCCGACAGCGGGATGATGTTGCCGGCGCCGACGGTGATGCCGGTGTTCTGCGCGCCGATGCCGGTGGCGGTGGACGAGTTGGAGGAGGTGACCTGGCCGAAGCTGGTGGCATTGGTGCCGGTCAATGCGCCGGCGCCGTTGGAGGCGACGGCCAGCTGTTCCATCAGCGCGGTGCTGGTGCGGAACTCCGGTGCCACTTCCAGCACCACGCGATACTGGTTGAGCTCGGTGAAGATGGTCGAGATCTGGCGCTGGCCGAACGCATCGTAGAGCGTGTCGTCGATGGTCTGCATCGGCACGCCCAGCACGCTGGCCTTGTCGCGGTCGATGTTCAGCTCCAGGGCGCGGCCCTGGTTGGACAGGTTGTTGTCGACGTCGGCCAGTTCCGGGCGCTTGCGCAGCGCTTCGGTCAGGCGCGTGGCCTGGGTCGCCACCGTCGCCGAATCCACGTCCGACAGCGAGTACTGGTACTCGGTGGCGGCCACGCGGGTATCCAGGGTCACGTCCTGCACCGGTTTCAGGTACAGCGCCACGCCCGGAATGCCGGCCACCGCCTTCTGCAGGCGCGGCAGGATCTCATCCAGGCCATCGCGCTCGCCGCGTTCCTTCAGCACGATCGACAGCTGGCCCTGGTTGAGCGTGGGATTCATGCTGCCCGCGCCAATGAAGGCCGACACGCCGGTCACATCCGGGTCCTGGCGCAGCGCTTCGGCCACCTGCCGGGTGCGCTGCTCCATCTGCGGGAAGGCGATGTTCTGGTCGGCCTGCACCACGCCGGTGATCAGGCCGGTGTCCTGTTCGGGCAGCAGGCCCTTGGGGATCAGCACGTACAGCAGCACGGTCAGCACCAGCGCGCCACCGGCCACGGCCAGGGTCAGGCGCTGGTGGCCCAGCACCCAGTCCAGGCTGTGCTCGTAGAGGCCGACGGTGCGCGTCCACAGGTTCTGCTTGCCGGCCGCTGCCGCGCGCTCATGCGCGTCCTCGCCCTCGGGCAGGGCGTCGGGCTTGAGCAGGTAGGCGCACATCATCGGGGTCAGCGTCAGCGAGATCAGCATCGACAGCACCACGGCGATGCTCAGCACCCACGCGAACTCGTGGAACAGGCGGCCGGTGACGCCGGGCATCAGCAGCAGCGGCAGGAACACCGCCACCAGCGAGACGGTCAGCGACAGCACGGTGAAGCCGATCTGGCGTGCGCCGATCTCGGCCGCTTCCTTGCCGCTCTTGCCCTGCTCGATGTAGCGCACGATGTTCTCGATCATCACGATCGCGTCGTCGACCACGAAGCCGGTGGCCACCACCAGCGCCATCAGCGACAGGTTGTCCAGCGACATGCCGGCGAAGGCCATCACCGCGAAGGTACCGGCCAGCGAGAGCGGTACTGCCACCGACGGGATGATCGTGGCCCACAGGCGGCGCAGGAACACGAAGATCACCGCCACCACCAGGCCGATGGTGAGGATCAGGGTGAACTGCACCTCATGCACCGAGGCGCGGATGGTCTCGGTGCGATCGTTGAAGATTTCCAGGTGCACGTCGGCCGGCAGCACGCCCTGCAGCTGCGGCAGGATCGCGCGGATGCGCTCGACGGTCTGCACGATGTTGGCACCGGGCTGGCGGCGCACTTCCAGCAGCACCGCCGGCTTGCCATCGGCCCAGGCGGCCAACTGGTCGTTCTCCACGCCATCGATCACCTCGGCCACGTCCGACAGCCGCACCGGGCGGCCGTTCTTGTAGCTGATGATGGTGTCGCGGTACTCGGCGGCGCTGGCCAGCTGGTCGTTGGTGCCGATGCTGTAGGACTGGGTCTTGCCGTTCAACGAACCCTTCGGCGCGTTGACGTTGGCCTGGGTCAGCGCGCTGCGCAGCTGTTCCAGGGTCAGCCCCATGTTCGACAGCTGCGCCGGATTGACCTGGATACGCACGGCGGGCCGCACGTTGCCGGCAATCGAGACCAGGCCCACGCCCTGCACCTGCGACAGGCGCTGGGCCAGGATCGAGTCGGCGTAGTTGTTGACGTCGCGCAGCGGGCGCGTGTCAGAGGTCAGCTTCAGGGTGACGATGGCCGCGTCGGCCGGATTCACCCGGTTGTAGACCGGCTGGTAGGGCAGCGATGAGGGCAGGGTGGCCTGGCGGATCGCCGCCTGCACGTCCTGCGCGGCGATGTCGATGTCGCGGTCCATCGAGAACTGCAGGATGATCGTCGACAACCCGGCCGACGAGTCCGACGTCATCAGTTCCAGCCCGGAGATCTGCCCGAACTGGCGCTCCAGCGGGGTGGTGACCAGCGAGGCCATGGTGGTGGCGTTGGCGCCGGGGTACTGGGTGGTGACCACCAGGCTGGGCGCATCGATTTCCGGCAGCGCCGACACCGGCAGCTTGCGGTAACCGAGGATGCCCAGCAGCAACAGGCCCGCCATCAACAGCGAGGTAGCGATCGGGCGGCGGATGAAGATCGTCGAAAAGCCCACGGACTGATCCTTGCTGGCACTTCAATGTCGGCGCCGGCAGGTCCGCCGGCGCGAGGGAGAACCGTGGCCTGCGCTCAGCGCGGGCCACCACCGCGACGGCCACCGCCGCCCGCGTTCTTCTGTTCGGCCGCCTTCAGTTCGGCCTCGGTCGGCGCGGCCGGGGTCTCGCCCGGCTTCAGCGCGGTGACCTTGCTGCCCGGCTTCAGGCGGAACTGGCCTTCGCTGACCACCCGCTCGCCGCCCTTGAGGCCTTCGGCGATCTGCACCTGGCTGTCGCCCACTTCCACGCCGCTGCGCACGGTCTGCATCTTCACCGTGTTGTCGCCCTGCACGACATAGACGTACTCGCCGTCCGGGCCACGCAGCACCGCCTGGGTCGGAATGACCACGCCGCCGCCGATGGTGCGCAGCTGCATGCGCACGTTGACGAACTGGCCCGGCCACAGGCTGTTGTCGGTGTTGTCGAAGACGGCGCGCGCCTTGAACGTGCCGCTGTCCGCACTGATCAGGTTGTCGACCACATCGAGCTTGCCGTCGCCGGACAGCACGTGCGAATCGGCGCGGTCCAGCGCCGCCACCGGCACCGTGCCGGCGGCCTGCGCCTGGCGCACATCGCCGAGCTGGCGCTCGGGCAGGTTGAACAGCACGTGGATCGGATGGATCTGGGTCAACGTGACCAGCGCGGTACCGGCGTTGACCACGTTGCCGGCATCGACCGCACGGATGCCGGCGATGCCGGAGATCGGTGCGGTGACCCGGGTGTACTGCAGCTGCACCTGCGCCGAGCGCATGCTGGCCTCGTTGGCGGCCACGGCGCTTTCGTACTGTGCCACTTGGTTTCGCTGTGTATCCAGATCGGTCTTGGCGACGTACTGGCGATACTCCGGCGCGTTCGAGCGCTGGTAGTTGGAGCGCGCGGTGGCCAGCAGGGCCTCGTTCTGGCGCTTGGCTGCCGCGGCCTGGTCGTAGCTGGCCTGGGCGGTGCGCGGATCGATCACCGCCAGCACATCACCCTGCTTCACTTCCTGGCCTTCACGGAAATTCAGGCTCATCAGCTGGCCGCCGACCTGCGGGCTGACGGTGACGGTGTTCATCGCGGTCACCGTACCCAGCGCGCTGGCATACACCGGCACGTCCTGGCGCGTGGCCTCCACCACGGTCACCGGCACTGGACCGGCACTCGGATCTTCGCCGCCCTGGCGCGCGCCCGCAACAGGTTTTCCAGCCTTGTCCTTGCCCCCGCCGATGACGCGCAGGCCGACCACGGCCAGCACCAGGATCGCCACGACCAGCAGCACGATCTTCCAAACACGTGACATTACGAGGACTCCGAGAGGGCTGGACCGGACGGGACGCCGGGACAATGCGCAAAGCATACCTGTGCCACATCACGTTTCCTGCATGACGGATGGGACGGGCGCTAAGACCGGATGCGGCGCCGGAGGTTCCCGTGGCGCCGGTGTTGCCCTACATTCAGCTGGAACCCTCTTGCTGTGGAGATTGCGATGCGCCGTTCGCTGCTGCTGTCCGCCCTGCTGCTGGCCCTGCCGGCGCTTGCCCATGCCCAGGACGGGCAACGCCCGGAAGTGACCGCCGCCGCGCAGCGGCTGCAGGCCCGGGTGGTCGAATGGCGTCGTGACTTCCACCAACATCCGGAGCTGTCCAATCGCGAGGCGCGCACCTCGGCCGAGGTCGCCAAGCGCCTGCGGGCGATGGGCCTGAAGCCGAAGACCGGCATCGCCCACCACGGCGTGGTGGCGATCATCGAAGGCGGCAAGCCGGGTCCGAAGATCGCGTTGCGTGCAGACATGGACGCGTTGCCGGTGACCGAGCAGACCGGCCTGCCGTTCGCCTCCAAGGCCACCGACCAGTACCGCGGGCAGACCGTGGGCGTGATGCATGCCTGTGGCCACGACGCGCACACCGCGACGCTGCTGGGCGTGGCCGAAGCGCTGGTATCAATGAAGAAGGACCTGCCGGGCCAGGTGATGCTGATCTTCCAGCCGGCCGAGGAAGGCGCGCCGCCGCCGGAAGAGGGCGGTGCCGCACTGATGCTGAAGGAAGGGCTGTTTGCCGACTTCAAGCCGGAGGCAGTGTTCGGCCTGCATGTGTTCTCCAGCGTGCAGGCCGGCCAGATCGCGGTGCGCGGCGGCCCATTGATGGCTGCCTCTGATCGCTTCGGGATCAAGGTGATCGGTCGCCAGACGCATGGCTCGGCACCGTGGAACGGTGTTGACCCGATCGTCGCCACCGCCGATCTGGTCGGCACCGCGCAGACCATCGTCAGCCGCCGCGCCAACCTGTCCAAGCAACCGGCGGTGCTGACCTTCGGCGCAATCAACGGCGGCATCCGCTACAACATCATTCCCGATGAAGTGGAGATGGTCGGCACCATCCGCACCTTCGACGAAGGCATGCGCCAGCAGATCTTTGCCGACCTGCGCAATGTGGCCGAGCACACGGCCGCCGCGCACGGTGCGAAGGCGGTGACCGACATCTACGAATCGGAGGGCAACCCGGCCACGGTGAACGACCCGGCGCTGACCGCGAAGATGCTGCCGAGCCTGCAGGCGGTCGTGGGCAAGGACAACGTGTACGAGCCGCCGCTGCAGATGGGCGCGGAGGATTTCTCGCTGTACGCGAAGGAAGTGCCGGGCATGTTCTTCTTCGTCGGGTCCACCAGCGTGGGCATCGATCCGGCGACGGCGCCGGCCAACCATTCGCCGAAGTTCCTGCTGGATGAGAAGGCGCTGGATGTGGGATTGCGCGCGTTGCTGCAGGTGAGCCTGGATTACCTGCACGGTGCCGGCTCGCCTGCGGGGTGAGGGTTGCCGGCAGGGCTTGCAGCCCTGGGTACGCGACATCGCATGCGCGCTGTCGCTCCCACAGTTCGCTGCGCGAACAGTGGGCCCCCCTTACCAGCTTCCAGACCCCTGCCGCTTCGCGGCCGCCCCCTGACTCAGGGGGCTTTCCTCCAGACCCGATCCCGTGGCTTGCCGGTAGATCCACGCCATGCGTGGATGGCAGACATCGAAAATGTCCGAAGGATCGGATTTTGACTTTCTGATCTTTCCCGTGGTGGATCGGCGGCAGAAATGTGTCGGGGGGCCGGGCGGGTGGGGGTGGCGGGGTATCCGCGCCATGGATGGCGCGGCGAAGCCGCCACGGACGGCGTCACGGCGTCCCCGCCCGCCCCCACCGCCCCGCCCCCACCCCGGAATACAGGCTTTAGACGCCCCAACACCCCACCACCGAGGGGCTCCCCCGTTGGCCCGCCAGGCCGAAGGCCCCCCCACCGCGCGATAAAAAGCGTCCCATGAACACCCCACATAGGAAGAGCG
>NZ_JAVFVN010000607.1:0-2439 GCF_030910085.1 Stenotrophomonas maltophilia group sp. RNC7
TCTGTAGATAAAGAATTTTATATAGAGAAAGCGCAATTTAATTTTGAAGGCTTAAAATTAATGTGTGAAGAAGAATTAAGGAGAATTTAAATATGATTTTAACTGATAATGATAAGAACTTGCTGCTGAGAAGGTTGAATATTCCTGAAAAGAGCGCAAGTTTTTTGCAAGATAGAAAGATATTAGAGATTAATGATGATAATGGAGATACATTAGAGTACTATATAGGAGATTTTCGTAAAAATAATAGTGATATAACAGAATATATAGGTAAAATAGAAAATGAGAACATAGAAATGCAGTCATTACTAATATTTGAGAATTGGGAACAAGAGCAGGATTTTATTGATAGGAAAAAAAATGAAGAAAAGATTGCTAAGAAGAGAAGAGAAATTGAGAATCTCGTTAAAAAATCTCGAATAGTATATTTTATTAAAGAGGATGAAGTTAGAATAAATTTAGAAAAAGATGAAGGTATTAATTATTTAGAATACATAGACAAAAGTAAGAAAGGGTTTATTTTTAATGTTTCACTATTAGAATTAGGTAAACTATATAATACAACTGGGAAGTATTTATTTAAAGATAATGTAAGGCAGGGAAGGCATGATAACAAATCATTTCCTTTGGAAAGTGTGTTTAAGGAGACATTTGAAATAGGTTTATATCATTTATATAAGAAAAAAAATAGCAGATATATTAATAAAATAAGGGAATATTTTGATGAAAAGCTACTTGAGAGTTATGAAGAAAAATCTGAAATTCTAGAGGATTTTTGGTTCCATCATAATGGCATAACAATATTTTCTGAGAAAGAATACAATGTTCAATATGATTATATATCTTTTGTAGCTGAAAAAGTAAGTGTAATTAATGGAGCTCAAACTTTGACACATTGTTTTTCATTGATTAGACAGATTAAACAAGAATGGCTTGATATTTTAAAAGAAAAAGTGGAAGTAGATGAAGATATAGATGAAAATAAAAAGGGAGAGATAGTTGCAGAAATAAAAACAGAATTAGGGGATATGTTAGAATTTTTGAAAGAAAAAGTGAAATTGAAAGTCATTTTTCTTTTTTCTGAAGATAGTGGCTTGAAAAAATCAATAACTCGGGGCTTAAACACGCAAATTCCAATTTTGGAGGAAGATATTTTAGGAGCTTCTGATTCCTCGGAAGAAATTAATAAAAGATTGAAAAATAAAGGGATTAAGATATGTAGATCCGGAGAATACCTTGATAATGAAAGAACCTTCAGTGTATTAGAATTTGCGAAGGCGTATTTAATATTTGAAGAGAAGCCTGGAACAGCTAGAAATTTAAAGAAAGATAAATTAAGTGGTATATTGAATGATGTATCAAAAGCATTTGGTAATGAGTCAAAAGTAAATAGCTTTAGTAAAGCTATTCAATTATTCTCTAAAATAGATGAATGGTGGAGGAAAAGAGAGGATCCTTTCGAGGATGGGAAAGATTCGAGTGTGTATGATGGACTTAAAAGAAATGGTAAAAGTTATTTTAAATCGTATTGTTGGAGAAGTTATAAAGAATTAGTGGATATTGAATTAGATGTTGCGGATGCATTGCAAGTAAAATATGAACAATTCATTAATGAATTTATAGTGTTAAAAGAACAAGAAGATCCTATTAATTCAAATGACCTTAAGAAAGATGAGTTATATCAAAAGTATATTAGAGAAATGGAGAATCAACAAAAAAATATACAGTCGGATAATTCTATCAATGAGGAAAATATGTTATCTGAATACTTGAATGATAAAGGTCATAACTCAAAGAGTAAAATTACTAAAAGTATATTTGCTAAGAATTATTTTAAAAAGCAAGGAATTAAGGGGGGAATTAGAACGGTTACAATCGTAAACGGAAAAGTTAAGGAAAGCTTTCCGTTTAATGGAGAAACATTTAGTTCACTACATGAACATGAAAACTATCCAGAAATATATAATGATTTAACGTTATCTAGTAGTTTGACCTTTGAAAACTCAATTTTTAAAAAAGAAGTTGAGCAACCGTTTATATTGGTTGTTTTTTATGAAGAGGATAATTCAGTGGTAAGTAAAATTACGGTTATTAAAAACTTTAATTTTAGCGCTTATTTAGAAAAGGCAAAAAAAGCCTTTGAAGAAACAATAGAAGCTTTTAGGATAGGTGATTCTCAAAAATTCCCTAAGTCTTCACAAAAAGATGGGGCATTTCACATTAGACCTAAAGCCAGAAATAGTAAAGATACGTTTGAATTTACTAATGGCGAACAAGAAGTGAGAAGGACTTTCTGGGCTAATAAGGATACTGTATTAGGTATAATAAATTCACTACAAAATTAAATTTTTGTAGAATAATATAGTTGGTAAGTTAAAATACAACTATCCAAAATTTCAACACTCTTCATAAACGAAGAAGAAAACTATATAAAAGAAG
>NZ_JAVFVN010000611.1:0-532 GCF_030910085.1 Stenotrophomonas maltophilia group sp. RNC7
ATGGTAGTGGATGGAACAGGTGATGTGTTATATAATCCACATACCAAAAACTTCATATATAATTCTTCAGCAGCAGAGAAAGCACACGAGAAAGTTCTGAATAAACAAGCTAAAAAGAGTAGTAGTCCAGTGACTAAAGTAAGCAATCAGGTACAAAAACAAGAAACTAAAAATGGTTCTAATGCTATTTATGGAAAACTCAGCAGCAATGTTAAAGACTTTGTAACAGGTGTAAGTGTATCTGTAGATAACAATGTATTCTTTAAAGGAGCACAAACTATCACAGGAAATACAGTTTTTCCAGATACAGATGCTTTCAAAGTTGGTAAAGTAGTAGGGGATGCGGCCTCAATAGCAATAGGTGTAGCAGGAACAATAGCAGGAGGAGCAGAAGTAGCAGGAGGAATAGCCGGTGGAATAGTAGCTGCACCAGCAACTGGAGGAGCATCTGTAGTACTAGGAGGAGCTGTAGCAGTAGAAGGAGTAGCTTTAACAGCAGCAGGAGTTGTTGTTACTGGTGTTAGTACAAGTA
>NZ_JAVFVN010000616.1:0-404 GCF_030910085.1 Stenotrophomonas maltophilia group sp. RNC7
ATTCTTTTAGCTACAGATTTAATATGTTCTCTTATTTTATTTTTTACTTGTTTAGAATTTGCTGTATCTGTTAAATAAAAGACGCCATATTCTAACAATTCAGCATCAGTATACGTGCTTCTTACAACATAACTTGATACTTCTTCATTAGAGATCTTAAACTGCTTTTTTGTATCTTCTTGTGAAAGTGTATGTAAGTTAACACTACTAGTATCCTTTTCTATTGTGGAAGCAAAATTACTGATTTTTGATTCGGGATCCTCACTACAACTGGTTAAAAGAAACCCGGTTAATAAAAACAATAAAATTTTCTTTCTCATAGTGACCTCCAATACGTGGTGTTAGTATTGTTTTATAAAAAACTCAGTCTCCTTACACTTTTTGATAGTTTTTGTTATCCAATT
>NZ_JAVFVN010000623.1:0-427 GCF_030910085.1 Stenotrophomonas maltophilia group sp. RNC7
GCCACGAGAAGACAGATACGAACCAACGATATTTTCGGTGCGGATAGCTGCGCCAACCGTTTCCCCAAACGATGGGTCCTGCGGTTCCTCGACCGGAGCGATGTTCGTCAGATTTTGAACGCGGGTGGCCGGTTCATAAAATGGCATTACATACCTCCAGGCGTCAGCATGCCACTGTTACGGGCATTCTGGAAAAGCTCGGAACGCTGCTGCGAAAGATTGCCCTGAATGGTCGGGGTTGGCGTATTCGGGACAGGAACAGTTGGCATCTGAGGCGGCGGCGGCACAGTCTGCTGTGCTTCCGGGTTATCCCATGACTGACCTGCACCCATCGGGATCTCTCCACCTTGGAGGAAGTCAGCGATCCCCTGCCCGGTCTGCTGGTAAATCTGAGCGCGCCCCAGTCTATCGGCCTGCTGCTGGCGCG
>NZ_JAVFVN010000642.1:0-628 GCF_030910085.1 Stenotrophomonas maltophilia group sp. RNC7
TAGTTAGCGCGGAGCATCGATTGATCCCCCCTGCAAAGCTCCTCCAATGTTGGACAGAACGGTGACGTAGTGTTTGAAGGCCGGAGAGCGGCCGGAATCCTTTAAGGCTCTCTCGCACGAAGCCTATCAGACAATCGCGTCATGAGGTCCATGCGTTCGTGAAAAATCGCCAAGACCAAGGCGGGGCGGCGCTCAAGTGGCAGGCAAAAGGCGTAGTGATGTCCGCAACGTGCCATCCGCAGTGAGGGGTACAGTTCGCTCATGTCCCTGAAATAGCCTTGTCCGGCGGCAAGGCTGGCGATGTCCTGTTCCAGCCTGGCAATATAGCGACGCACCTGCGCAGCGCCCCACTGCTTGCGTGTTTAGCGGATGACGTTGCGCAGGTCGGCTTCTGCTTCTGCCGTGAGGACGTAGGCCGTCAAGCACGATCACCGGTCAGTTCTTCATCCAGAATTTCACTGACGTTCCGGGTGGATATGTTCCCCGCAAGCCCCTCATTAATACGATTTCCGAGCAGCGTTTTCAGTTCGTGCCAAGCCTGATCAGCATCAGCATCACCAGGAAACAGGCGTTCCAGAGCATACTGCTTAATCGTCTTGCCCTGCAGGGCCGCCAGCGCCTTCAGGCT
>NZ_JAVFVN010000694.1:0-1476 GCF_030910085.1 Stenotrophomonas maltophilia group sp. RNC7
AGATTTTATCAATTAGAAGATACATGAATGACGGAGGGACAGTGTCCGTAAACATCAGGATATATGTAAACGTCAAGTTAAGATGTAAGTTGTCAAATTACTTTCATGAGGAAACTATTAATCCGTTTTAATATAACTTATAGTAAAAGGTCCAAAAGAACTTAGATGGGTTCTTTTTAATTTATTAATTACACAAAGGAAAAGACCACTATCGTTTGATAATGATCTTTTAAAATTCCTGTGATAATCCTATTAAAAAGGACTGTATTATCTTTTTATCTCCCGTTACGAGTCTTGTATTAACTGGGATTCCTACTTTCATTACCAATTCGAAATACGATTCTATGAACTTTTCTTGATTGTTCTGTTGTAGGTGGTTTAATTTTTGACCTACAGCAACTACATTTATATTTTTCCTTTTCAAACTCTTTCCAAAATCAATTCCATGCTGTAAAACATCATCGATTAATTGTAATTTCATTCTATAAACACCCCTTTTCTATGGAAAACCGTTCTTTTTTACATTTTCTTTATATCTATTACTATTATTGTTTCCACAAAATAAAATTTAATACATACATAGTTATAAATTTTAATAATATAGGGTGGTTGTTTTTCTTGAGTTTTTATAGAATATTAATTAGATAAATAATTAGTAGTTAGTTTGTTATCAGTCAATCTTCACTATTTGATCAAACGAACTTTTATATCAGATTATAAGGAAATGAGGATAGATGAATAGTGGATACAATAAAAACTGAATCACCCTATATTAATAAGCTTCAACAGAGGATGGAAGCTTTTTTAAAAGATAACGAAGAATCCCTCACAGATGAAGAGAGACAAAAGTTTCTTGATGCTTTCCTAGATGGAAGACATATTGATTTTAGTGGTGTAACAGCAATTAGGGGATTTTTATATCAATATTATGTAGCTGCCAAATATATAATTGATATGCTTTTTACTCATGATGTTTGGTGGAACAAAGTTGTTTATGAATTATTGGATGATATTGCTTTGCACGGTGAAGGGAAAATTAGGTTTGTACAGGTAAAAACAAAACGTGAGAGTGATCTAGTAAATAATCTTACACTTGGTGAAATATGCGAGCGAACCAACAGTAAAGGAAGCTGGTTAGATAAGTTGTTTTTATTAAATACTCATGTTTTTGATTCTGATGAAAAGAAAATAATTAAAAATGATGATTTATTTAATAATGAACTACAATTTGAATTGGCAACAAATGTCCAGTTTAACAAGGATATTGCAGTTTATACGAAGGATGAAAAATTTTATACCGATAGAGATGATAGCGAATATGAATCACTTATCAAGAACTTACGAAAATTAAACTTAAATTGGAAGATTAAAGAAAAAGGACATGAATTTATATTTAATGTTAATAATTATGATGATTCAATAAATAATCCAATTTGGTATTTACAGCGTTTTCGAATTAAGCGGTATGGAAATATA
>NZ_JAVFVN010000729.1:0-419 GCF_030910085.1 Stenotrophomonas maltophilia group sp. RNC7
GCCTTTGTTTTTTAACTTACTTTATCTGTCCCGGGGGGGGGGCGCCCCGCAACTGGGCCGGGGGCGGGGGGGGGGGCCGGGGCGGGGGTGTCCGCGGCATGGATGCCGCGGCCAAGCCTACAAGGACGTACTCGCGGCGTCCCCCGTCCAGGGGCCCCCCCCCCCCCCCAAAAAAAAAAACCCCATAAATGACCACCCCCCCCAGGGGGGGGGGCCCCGGGGGGGGGGGCCCCCCGCGTGCCGGCCTTGTGGGGGGGGCCCGCGCACCCCCGCCCCCCCCCCCCCCCCCCCCCCCCCCCCCCCCGACCCCTGACAGTTTCCTGCGGCCGCCACCGCAGGAAGAGAAAGAAGAAGATCAAAAGCAAAGGCAACAGCAACAGCCGCGCGCTGTGGGTTGGGGTCAGATCCGTTTTCCGAAG
>NZ_JAVFVN010000731.1:0-412 GCF_030910085.1 Stenotrophomonas maltophilia group sp. RNC7
AGCGCCAGACATAAGGAGAGGTAAAGTAAGCAAACGGGAATGCCGCCAAGGTTCCCGCCAAATAGGCATAATAAATCGCCACAAAACCACGAGGTATCGAATCCTGCTTCGCGGCGGCGAACACGTACGGCGTCAAAGCCATTTTCAATGGTTTCAAGACCAACAGGAACAGCCCCGCCATCTTTACACCAATCGCATACCCTCCAAGCTCCGAGGCGCCAAGATATTTTGCAACGATAGCTCTGTCTATGTATTGATTCAGAAAAACCAACACCGTGGATATCAGCATCGGCATGGAGTAAGCAATCAGCCGCCTGGCCTTGCCCAAGACGTGCCGCCATTCCAGGTCTCTCCTCCGCAATTCCCCCCGGACGATCAACACCAGTCCGCAGATATTGGCGATTGCACCCAG
>NZ_JAVFVN010000829.1:0-14247 GCF_030910085.1 Stenotrophomonas maltophilia group sp. RNC7
GTTTGTGTTAATTCTACTTTTTTGTTTGCGGGTTGCGCCCTTGTGTTGGTATTTGACCCTTTTTTACTTGGGGGGTTTTGGTGGGGGGTGTGGGGGCGGGCAGGGCCCCGGTGGGGGGAATGGCCCCCGTTCCACCGCGGGGGGCGAGGCCCGGGCTGGCCGGCCCGGGGGCCGCCACCCCACCGCGGGGGGCAACGGCGGCCCGGCGCCCGGCACTACCGATACGGGCGTCAGCTCGACAGATGCTCGATCGCCGCCACCTTGCCCAGGCGCTCGCCCAGCATCGTCAGCAGCGCCAGGCGGTTGCCACGCAGTGCCGGATCTTCCGCGTTGACCATCACGCCATCGAAGAACGCGTCGACCTGCGGACGCAGGCGCGCCAGGCGTGCCAGCACCGCCACATAATCCTTCTGGTGCAGGCTGGCGCCGGTGTCATCGATGGCGGCGGTCACCGCTTCGGCCAGCGCGCGCTCGGCATCTTCCTGCAGCAGTGCCGCGTCGATCTGCGCCGGAATCTCGCCCTCGGCCTTGCGCAGGATGTTGCGGATGCGCTTGTTGGCCGCGGCCAGCGCCTCTGCCTCCGGCAGCGCGGCGAAGGTGCCGATCGCATCCAGGCGGCGATCGAAGTCGTACAGCGAGGCCGGCTTCAACTCGGCCACCGCGTTGAAGTGCGTGGCCGGCACGCCCTTGTCGCCGTAGTAGCCCTTCAGGCGGTCGAGGATGAAGTCGTAAAGCTCGCCGACATCGGCCTGCACGTTGCGCGCGGCCAGGCCGGCATTGGCGCTGGCCATCAGCGCGCGCAGGTCCAGTTCGAAGCCGCTTTCGATGATCGTGCGGGCCAGTCCCAGCGCATTGCGGCGCAGCGCGAACGGGTCCTTGTTGCCGGTCGGCTTCAGGCCTGCAGCGAAACCACCGGCCAGCGTATCCACGCGTTCGGCGATGGCCAGCACCTTGCCCAGCGGCGACAGCGCGATGTCGTCACCACCGAAGCGTGGCTGGTAGGCCTCGTCGATGGCCAGCGCCACGTCGGCCGATTCGCCACCGGCCACGGCGTAGTGGCGGCCGGCGATGCCCTGCAATTCCGGGAATTCGTTGACCATGCGCGACTGCAGGTCGTTCTTGGCCAGCTCGGCAGCCCGCTTGGCCTGCGCCGGATCGGCACCGACCTGGGCTGCGATCACTTCGGCCAGTGCGGCCACGCGCGCCACCTTGTCGGCCACGCTGCCCAGCTTGGCCTGGTAGGTCACCGTCTTCAGGCCGTCGCCCATCGGCACCAGGCCCTGCTTCAGGTCCTCGTCGAAGAAGAACTTGGCATCGGCAAAGCGCGGGCGGATCACCCGCTCGTAGCCCTTGGCCACTTCGGCCACGTCCTTCGATTCGATGTTGGCAATGCCGATGAACTTCTCGGTCAGCGTGCCGGCGGCATCCAGCACCGGGAAGAACTTCTGGTTGATCTCCATTGTCTCGATCAGCGCTTCCTGCGGCACCGCCAGGAACGCGCGTTCAAAGCTGCACAGCACCGCCGACGGCCATTCGACCAGGTTCACCACCTGCTCCAGGTTGTCTTCGGTGATGCGGGCGCTGCCACCGGCCCCGGCTGCGGCGGCCTCGACCTCGGCGACGATGCGCGCCCGTCGCTCGCTCGGGTCGACCAGCACGAACGCGGCGCGCAGCGCTTCAACGTAGTCCTGCGGCTGCGCCAGCGACACGGCCTGGTCGTGGTGGAAACGATGGCCACGGCTGGCGCGGCCGGCCTGCAGGCCGAACAGTTCGGCCTCGACCACATTGGCGCCGTGCAGCAGCACCAGCCAGTGTGCCGGGCGGGCGAAGCCCCAGGCGTGATCGCCCCAGCGCATCGGCTTGGGAATCGGCATCGCCGCGATCGCCTCGCGCAGGATGTCCGGCAACAGGCTGGCGGTGCTCGCGCCCGGGGTCACCGCGCGGTGCACGAAGCGCTCACCCTTGTTGTCGGTGGTCTTCTCCAGCGCGGTCCAGTCGATCCCGGCCTTGGCGGCGAAGCCCTGCAGGGCCTTGGTCGGCTGGCCTTCGGCATCCAGCGCGATGTTCAGGTACGGGCCCAGCACTTCGCTGTGCTGTTCCGGCTGTTCCAGGCCGACGCCCGGCAGCAGCACGGCCAGCCGGCGCGGGGTCGACAGCGGGCGGGCATCGCCCAGCTCCAGCGCGACGCCACGCTTGCGCAGGCCTTCGACAACACCGTCGAAGAACGCCTGGGCCAGGCCCGGCAGCGCCTTGACCGGCAGCTCCTCGGTGCCCAGTTCGATCAGCAGGGGGGACAATTGGCTCATCGGTTCGATCCTGTGGTGGGGGCGCAGCGCGCAACGCGTCCGGCGCCCCGGGTAGTTGATGAAAAGCGGGACGGTGCAGGAAGGCGGTCAGGCCTTCTTCGCACCCGGGAAGCCCAGCTTCTCGCGCTGCTCGTAATACGCCTTGGCCACCGCCTGGGCCAGCGCGCGCACGCGCAGGATGTAGCGCTGGCGCTCAGTCACGCTGATCGCGCGGCGCGCATCGAGCAGGTTGAAGGTATGGCTGGCCTTCATCACCTGCTCGTAGGCCGGCAGCGGCAGGCCCACTTCCACCAGCTTCTGCGCTTCACGCTCGCAGGCATCGAAGCGGTGGAACATTTCGTCCACGTCGGCGTATTCGAAGTTGTAGGTGCTCTGCTCCACCTCGTTCTGGTGGTAGACGTCGCCGTAGGTCACCGGCTGGCCGTCCGGGCCGTAGGTCCAGACCAGGTCATAGACGTTGTCGCAGTTCTGCAGGTACATGCACAGGCGCTCGAGACCGTAGGTGATCTCGCCCAGCACCGGGCGGCACTCCAGGCCACCGGCCTGCTGGAAGTAGGTGAACTGGGTCACTTCCATGCCGTTGAGCCAGACTTCCCAGCCCAGGCCCCACGCGCCCAGCGTCGGCGATTCCCAGTTGTCCTCGACGAAGCGCAGGTCGTGCACCAGCGGATCGATGCCCAGTGCCTTCAGCGAATCCAGGTACAGCTGCTGGATGTTGTCCGGCGCCGGCTTCATCGCCACCTGGTACTGGTAGTAGCGCTGCAGGCGGTTCGGGTTCTCGCCGTAGCGGCCATCGGTCGGCCGCCGCGACGGCTGCACATAGGCCGCGTTCCAGCTTTCCGGACCGATCGCACGCAGGAAGGTGGCCGGGTGGAAGGTACCGGCGCCCACCTCCAGGTCGAGCGGCTGGATGAGCACGCAGCCCTGCTGGGCCCAGAACTGGTTCAGGGTCTGGATCAGGCCCTGGAAGGTGATCGGAACGGTCGGGGTCGCGGACATGCGTACGAGTCTTGGCCGGCAAGGGGGTGCGCTAGTATAACGGCCGACCTGCGGGGCATTCCGTACCCGGGAGGAGCAGGCAGATGGAACATCGGCTGCCGGTGGGCACGCCCGGCGAGCCAGGCGGCGTCCCGCTGCCGTGGGGCCGCCTGCATTTCGAGCAGGTCGGTGCGGCGCTGCTGGCCGACGGCCTGGTCGCCGAGCACGAGGGCGAGCGCATGCGGTTTTCCGCACAGGGCGCGCGCAATGCCAGTGAAGTGCACCCGCTGGTGCTGCTGTCCAACCTCAAGCTGGCCACCCGCGACGGCGGCGAACTGACCCTGGAACGCCTGACCGAATGGCTGGCCCAACGCACCGGCAGCCGCTACCTGCGCATCGATCCGACCCGGGTCGACGTCGCTGCGGTCACCGCGCTGGTCTCCCACGCCTATGCCCGTCGCCACCGCTTCCTGCCGCTGGCAGTGGATGCCGAACGGGTGCTGGTGGCCACCAGCGAGCCGCTGGTGCAGGAATGGCGCCGCGACCTGCAGCACCTGACCCGCCGCCGCATCGAGCTGGCGGTGGTCAATCCGCTCGACCTGCACCGCTACACCATGGAGTTCTACGGGGTGACCCGTTCGGTGCGTGGCGCGCGCGGCGACGTCCGCGGCGAGGCCAACACCACCCTGCCCAGCTTCGAGCAGCTGGTCGAGCTGGGCCGCACCGGCGACGTCAATGCCGACGACCAGCACATCGTGCACATCGTCGACTGGCTGCTGCAGTACGCCTATGAGCAGCGCGCCTCGGACATCCACCTGGAACCGCGCCGCGAGATGGGACGCATGCGCTTCCGCATCGACGGCGTGCTGCACAAGGTGTTCGAGGTGCCGCCGGCGGTGATGACCGCGGTGGTCAGCCGCATCAAGGTACTCGGCCGAATGGACCTGGCCGAGCGCCGGCGCCCGCAGGACGGCCGCATCAAGACCCGCTCGCCGGGTGGCCGCGAGGTCGAGATGCGCCTGTCGACCATGCCCACCGCGTTCGGCGAGAAGTGCGTGATGCGCATCTTCGACCCCGATGCCGCCTTCAAGAGCATCGACCAGCTCGGTTTCAGCCCGCAGGAGGCCGCTGGCTGGAATGCACTGGTTGAGCGCCCGCACGGCATCGTGCTGGTCACCGGCCCGACCGGCTCGGGCAAGACCACCACCCTGTATTCCACGCTGAAGCGGCTGGCCACGCCGGACGTGAACGTGTGCACGGTGGAGGACCCGATCGAGATGATCGCGCCCGAGTTCAACCAGATGCAGGTGCAGGCCAACATCGACCTGGACTTCGCCAGCGGCGTGCGCACCCTGCTGCGGCAGGACCCGGACATCATCATGATCGGCGAGATCCGCGATCTGGAGACCGCGCAGATGGCGGTGCAGGCGTCGCTGACCGGCCATCTGGTGCTGTCCACCCTGCACACCAACGATGCACCGTCGGCGGTCACCCGCCTGCTCGACCTGGGCGTGCCGCACTACCTGCTGGCCAGCACCCTCAACGGCATCCTCGCCCAGCGCCTGGTGCGTACCCTGTGCCCGCACTGCAAGCAGCCGCACACCCTTGGTGCTGCCGACTGGGCGGTGCTCGCTGATAGCCAGGCTGCATATCCAGATGCCGCCACGCCCTGTCGTCCGGTCGGTTGCCTGGAGTGCCGGCGCACCGGATTCCTCGGCCGCATCGGCCTGTATGAGTTGCTGCCATTGGGCTCGCGGCTGCGCGGGCAGATCCGCGCCGACATGGATCTGGCCGGTTTCACCCGTGCCGCGCGCGCTGAAGGGCTGCGAACCCTGCGCCAGGCCGGGCTTGAAAAGGTGGCGCAGGGGCTGACTACAATCGAGGAAGTCCTGTCAGTGCTGCCGCCCCCGGATGAACCCAGCCCCCTTCCTGATCCTTGAAACCGGCCGCCCGGTACCGTCGCTGCGCCGCTACGGGCGCTTTCCGCACTGGATCCGCGTCGCCGCCGGGCTGGAAGAGCACGAGACGGTGGTGGTCGATGTCGAACATGGCGACGCATTGCCCGACCCGCGCGCCTTCGCCGGCGTACTGGTGACCGGCTCGGCCGCCTTCGTTACTGACCACGCCGACTGGAGCGAGCGCAGCGCGGCGTGGCTGCGCCAGACCGTCCACGCCGGCCTGCCGGTGTTCGGCATCTGCTACGGCCACCAGCTGCTGGCGCATGCGCTGGGCGGTGAGGTGGCCTACAATCCGGCCGGGCGCGAGTCCGGCACGATCGAGCTGGAGCTGCAGCCACAGGCGGCACAGGATCCGCTGTTCCAGGGCCTGCCGCAGCACTTTGCCGCCCACGCCACCCACCTGCAGACCGTGCTGCGCGCGCCCGACGGTGCCGAGGTGCTGGCACGCTCGCCGCTGGATGGCTGCCACGCGTTCCGCTGGGGGCGCCAGGCGTGGGGCGTGCAGTTCCACCCCGAATTCGCCACCCACCACATGCGCGGCTACGTGCGCGCCCGCGCCGACTGCATCGGCCGCCACGGCGGCTGCGCGCGCAGCATCGAGCGCGCAGTCAGCGCCGCACCGCTGGCCCGCCAGCTGCTGCGCCGCTTCGTCCGACAGGCGCGGCTGTCTTCAGCCCAGCCGGCGGCAAAACAGGGATAATCAGCGGCACGGGCAACCGCCCGTCCCCTCCTGTCCTTCCCGGATGTCCATGAAAGAGATTCGCAAGCTGCCGGCCTCGGCGGGCGCCCAGTGGTTGCTGGATACGTTCTCGCTGTATCGGCGTGCGCCGCTGCAGCTGGCCCGGATCGGCCTGGCCTGGCTGCTGGTGAGCTGGGTGGTCACCCTGTTGTCGACGCTGATTCCCGGCGCCGCCGGCATGGCCGTGCAGCTGATGACCCTGGCCATCTCGCCGATCATGTTCGGCGGCATGCTCTACGCCGTGGGTGAGATCGACGAAGGCCGCCCGGGCCTGTCCTCGCACCTGCTGCAGCCGATCCGCGACCACCGCGTCAGCCACCTGCTGGTGCCGCTGGCGATCCAGGTGCTGGCGGTGCTGCTGCTGGGCGCGTTGCTGTTCATGATGATCGGCCGCGAAGGCTTCACCGCCTTCAGCGACGTCATGACCAAGATGGAAGAGATCAGCCGCAGTGGCCAGCAGATCAAGCCGGACGATGCCGCGGCGCTGGTCGCCAACCTGCCGGCCAAGCGCATCGCGCTGTGGATGCTGCTGGTGTTCCTGAGCGCGGTGGCGCTCTCGCTGGCGATGTTCACCCAGCCGGCGCTGGTGGTGTTCGACAAGCAGAGCGGCATGCACGCGCTGCGCCTGAGCCTGCAGGGCTGCATCGAGAACATCGGCGCGATGATCGTGTTCGCCGTGCTCGGCCTGATCGCTGCGTTCTGCATCTACATCCTGTTCGTGATCGTGATCCAGATCGCGATGCTGATCGGAGGCCCGCTGGCTGCCGCCTTCATCGCCCAGCTGGTGCTGACCACGGTGCTGATGCCGCTGTATGTCGGCGCGGTCTACGCCGCGTGGAAGCAGATGTTCGTGCACCGTGGCAGCCGCGCGGCGCCGCCGGTCCCGACCACGCCGACCTCGAGCGACGTGTTCCACGCCTGACCGGTCCCACCGGTAGCGCCGGGCCATGCCCGGCGGTGGCATCACATCGCACCCCGCACGCCGGGCATGGCCCGGCGCTACCGCATCACGCGGCGGGTTTCTTCACCGCCGACGATGGCACCAGCCAGCGTGCGGCGTGGATGCCCAGCTCGTAGAGCAGGCACATCGGGATCGCCAGCATCAGCTGCGAAACCACGTCCGGCGGGGTCAGCACCGCCGCCAGCACGAAGATGCCGACGATCGCGTAACCACGGCCTTCCTTGAACTGCTGCGGCGTCACCCAGCCCAGCAGGACCAGGATCACCATCGCCACCGGCAGTTCGAAACTGCCACCGAAGGCGAAGAAGATCGCCAGCACGAAATCCAGGTAGGCATTCGCATCCGGGGTGATCGCGATCACGTCCGGGCTGAAGGTGGTCAGGAAATGGAACACCGCCGGCAGCACCAGGAAGTAGGCGAAGGCACAGCCGGTGTAGAACAGCAGTACCGAAGACACCAGCAGCGGCACCGCCAGGCGCTTCTCACGCGCGTACAGCCCCGGGGCGACGAAGGCCCACAGCTGGTACAGCAGCCACGGCACCGCCACGAACAGGGCCACGAAGAAGGTCAGCTTCAATGGCGCGAAGAAGGCTCCGGCCGGATTGGTCGCGATCATCGTCTGCCCGTTGGGCAGCTGCGAGACCAGCGGTTCGGCCAGCGCGTTGTACAGCTTCTGGGTAAATGGCAGCAGCGCCAGCAGCACCACGCCCAGGCCCAGCAGTGCGCGCACCAGGCGGCCGCGCAGCTCCACCAGATGTTCGACCAGCGAGCTTTCGCCGAAATCCTGTTCACTCATGGCTGGCGCTCCGTGCGCTGCGGCGTCGGAGCACCGGCTTCAGGGGGTGTCGCCGGCGTAGGCTCGGGAGCAACGCTCTCCTGTGCCGGCGCATCGGCATCGGGCGCAGCGCTCATATGCGGCGGCAGATCCGCAGGCGCCGGTGCGCGAACCTCCTGCGCCAGCGTATCGCCCTGCTGCTGCGCCTGCTGCGCTTCGCGACGGATCGCTTCACCGCTGGCGCGCAGCTGGTTCTCGGTGTCCTGCATGCCTTGGCGCACGTCCTGCATCTGCCGCTTGATGTCCTCGGCCTGCAGTTCGCGCTCCAGTTCCTGTTTCACCGAATCCCACTGATTGCGGGCACGGCGCACCCACAGGCCGGCGAAGCGGGCCGCCTTGGGCAGGCGCTCGGGACCGAGCACCACCAGGGCGACCACCGCGATCACCAGCAGTTCGCTGAAGCCGATATCGAACACCGCAACCGCTCCGGATCAGCGAGCGTTACGGTCGTGCTCGTCCTGCGCGGTGCGCGAGGCGTCCTGGCTGCGCGACTCATCGCCCAGCTGCGCGTTCGGCTTGTCTTCGTCGCGCATGCCCTTCTTGAATTCCTTGACCGCCGAGCCGAGGTCCTTGGCGCCACTGGTCAGGCGCTTGGTGCCGAACACCAGCAGGACGATGGCCAGCACGACCAACCAATGCCAGATGCTGAAACTGCCCATAAAGACGCTCGTTACGTTAGTGATCAGGCTGTCGAGCATAGCGCACCGGGTGTTAGCCGGCGCGCGTGACGAAAGTCAGTTTCCGCCCAGCGTTTCCGTGCGGATTTCGCCGTCGTTGACCGGCTGGAAGCCCTGCTGCTGCGGCGGCGGGTTCTGCGGCACGTTCTGCAGCGGCGCGGTGGTGGCTTCGGTTGGGGCGGCCGGCGCTGCCTGAACAGGCGCCGGCGCAACCGCCGGGGTCGCCGCCGGACGCGGTGCACTGCCACCGTTGCCGTTGCGGTTGTTGCGGGCGGCGTAGGTGGCCTCTTCCAGACGATCACGGAAGGCGACCACGTCCATCGACGGCGCACCGGCGGCGCGACCTTCGAAGATCATGCGCGGCGTGGTGTTGCTGCCGTAGGCGTCAAGGTTGGCGGCATCGTCGATCTGCAGCACCGCACCATCCAGCGCGACGCCCGCGAACAGCCCACGGGCACGCGACCAAGACCAGATCTCGGCCTTCAGCTGGCCGTCGGTGGCGGCGGCGGCATTGCGGCCGACCGGACCGGCGGCAACGCCGGCATCGGCGCCGAGCGTGAACTTGCCGTTGACCAGATTGTCCAGGCTGCGGTCGTTGCGGAACACCAGCACCACATCCGAAGATTGCACGCCGGCCTGGAAGCCGATGCTGCCACCGGTTAGCTTCACGAACACCGGGTTGGACCAGGCGCCATTGGGCATGCGCACCGACATCAGGCCGTGGCCACGGCGACCGCCAATGACCAGACCGGCCTTGATCGTGTCGGGAATGACGATGACCGCGCGGCCTTCGTCGAGCAATTTATCCGGAATGCCCTGTTCAGGAATTTCCTGGATTTCAGCCAGCACGCGCACGGCGTTGCGGGCGCGCTGGTCTTCCTGCGGTCCGGCCATGGCCTGGCTGGACAGCAGGCTGGCGGCGATCAGCAGGGCTTGGATCGGGCGACGCATGGCAGGCTCCAGAAGTCAGTCCATAGGAAGATATAGCAAGTGACTGAAATTAGTGGTGTTGCCATGAATCCCCAATGAGCGTTCCCTGCCCGCATTGATGGATGCGCGCTATGCCTGCAATCCGAACCCTGCATCCCGGTGCGGCGCCGGATAGGCGACAATACCGCCCATGCTCGACGCACCCGATACCGCCGTGCTGGCGGTCAACCTAGGCACGCCCGAGACGCCGACGGCCCCCGCCGTACGCCGTTACCTGGCCGAATTCCTGTCCGACCCGCGCGTGGTCGCGATTCCGGCACTGCTCTGGCAGCCGCTGCTGCGCGGGCTGATCCTGCCGCTGCGAAGCGGCCGGTCGGCGGCCAAGTACGCCCAGGTCTGGCTGCCCGACGGCTCACCGCTGATGGTGCATACGCGCCAGCTGGCGCAGGCCATGCAGGCCCTGCTGCCGACCCTGACGGTGCGCCATGCGATGCGCTATGGCGAACCGGCGCTGGCCGGCGAGCTCGACCGTCTGGCCGCCGACGGCGCGCGCCGGATCGTCGTGCTGCCGTTGTACCCGCAGTACTCCACCACCACCACCGCCTCGGTCGAAGACCGCGTCGATGCGTGGCAGCGCCGCAACCCGGGCGTGACCGTGAGCCTGGTGCGGGATTACTCGGTCGATCCCGGCTGGGTCGAGGCCGTAGCCGGCTCGATCCGCCGCTACTGGGAACAGCACGGTCGCGGTCAGAAACTGATGTTCTCCTTCCATGGTATCCCGCAGCGCCTGGCCGACGCGGGCGACCCGTATCCGCAGCGCTGCGAGGCCAGTGCGCAGGCCATCGCCAATGCACTGGGCCTGGACAAGGACGACTGGCAGATGGGTTACCAGTCGCGCTTCGGCCGCGAGCGCTGGTTGCAGCCGTATGCCGAGCCCAGCCTGTGGGCGCTGGCCGAATCCGGCGTGAAGCAGATCGACGTGGTCTGCCCCGGATTCGCCACCGACTGCCTGGAAACGTTGGAAGAGGTCGCGCTGGGCTTCACCGAAACACTGGCCGAGCGCGGTGCGACGATGCGCTACATCCCCTGCCTCAACGCCGAGCCGGAGCATGCACGCGCCCTGGCACGGCTGGCCGTGTCCTCGCTGGCATGAGCCTGCAACCGTTTGAATTCCAGGTCGGGGGCGCACGCGTCGCCGGCCTGCGCAACCACGGCGGCGGCCCACGCGTGCTGGCCCTGCATGGCTGGCTCGACAACGCCGCCAGCTTCGTGCCGCTGGCGCCGCACCTGTCGGCGTTGCAGCTGGTTGCCATCGATCTGCCCGGCCACGGTCACAGCGCGCACCTGCCGGCGGGTGCCAGCTACACCACGGCCGCCGCGATCTGCCACGTACTCGATGTGGCCGACGCGCTGGGCTGGGACCGATTCAGCCTGCTCGGCCATTCAATGGGTGCCGGCATCGCCAGTCTCACCGCCTCGGTCAGCGACCGTGTCGATCGGCTGGTGGCGATCGAAGCACTCGGCGGCCTGCGCGGTCCCGAGGAAGAAACGGCGCATCGCCTGCGCGAGCATGTGAACGCCACGCGGGCGTTGGCACGCAAGCAGCTGCGCGTGTTTCCCGATCTGGCAGCGCCGATCCGCGCGCGGATGATGACCAACCAGCTCAGCGAACCCTGCGCACGGCTGCTGGTCGAGCGCGGCGTGGAACCGGTCGAAGGTGGCTACCGCTGGTGCAGCGACCCGCGCCTGATGCTGCCCACCGCGATCCGCCTCAGCGAAGGCCAGATCGACAACCTGCTGCAGGCCATCGCCTGCCCGACGCAGGTGATCTATGCCACGCCGGCACAGTCCTACTACCCCGAGCCGATGCGCAGCGATCGCCTGCAGCACCTGCGTGATGGACGGCTGGCCGTGTTTCCCGGCAACCACCACCTGCATATGGAAGACCCGGCACGCATCGCCCCGGTGATCCTGCGCTTCTTCAGCAACGACAACGCCGACTGAGTCGCAGCGTCCGCGCACTTCATTCTGCGCAGTTGCGGCCGATACATCGGTTGCGGGCCACTGCGTCCGCAGCACGTGGGCCCGGTCGGGCCTGCGGCGTGTGTCTGGTCCTGCAAGGAAGTCCGCATGCCCGCTCCATTGCTCCGTCACCCACAGGATGTGGTCACGGCGCCCCGTCTGCGCGACGTTGATTGCGTCGCATTCCCCGAATTCCCGGTCCATGCCCTGGCCACGCACTCGTGCGTGCGTCACCGTGTGGCCGTAGCCGTCTGCTGATCCAGGAGTCGCCGATGTCCGCTGCATCCACTCGTCCCCCCGATACCGCCCGCCTGCCGCATCTGCAGCAGCTCGCCCACCGCGCTGACCGCCGATTGCTGATCGGCAGTGCGGCACTGGCGGTGGCCGGCCTGGTGCTGGCCCTGCGGGGTCCGCAGCTGCAGGCCGCCGCGTTGGTGGCCGTCGCCGTGCTGCCAGCCGCGTGGTTCGGCGGACCGCAGGCGGGCCGGGCCGTCGCCCGCAACGGCTTGGCATTGCTGTTGTCGCTGCAGCTGGCCGTGTTGTGCGCGATCGCCGGCCTGTCACCGGCGTTGCCGATTGCCCTGCTGCTGGGCGTGCTGCTGGGCCACCGCGATCGCCTTCCGGTGTGGCTGGCCGGTGGCGTCGGCACGCTCGCGCTGCTGGCACCGCTGCAGGCGGGCGCTGCCGCGTGGCCAACGCTGCTGCAGGCCGGCATGTTCGCGGGCCTGACCTTGTTCCTCGGCCAGGTCGCACTGCGCCTTCGGCAGCAGACCGAGGCCCTTGGCCACGGCCCGCGTCGGCTTGCCGCGCTGGCACGCGACATTGCCACCGGTGCCGATCTTGGTGCACATGCCGACACCAGCGCCTATGCACCGGGTTCACTCGCCCACGCCCTGGCCGACACTGCACGCCACGTGCAGGCCCAGCGTGGTCTCGAGGCGGCGGTGCATGCCGAGAATGCGCAGATCCGCCAGGCGCTGGATGCCTCGCGCACCGCGATGATGATCGCCGACAACGATCACGTGATCCGCTATGTGAACCGCTCGGTGGTGGCTCTGCTGCGCAACCAGCAGGCGACACTGCGCCAGGCCTTCCCTGACTTCGATGCCGAACGCCTGGTCGGCAGCAGCATCCATCGCTTCCATGCCAACCCGGACCGCATCCGCGCCATCCTCAATGGCCTGCAGGCCAGTCACAACGGCAAGGTACAGATCGGCCCGGTGCACTTCGCCCAGGTGGTCACCCCGGTGTTCGATGCACAGGGCATGCGCCTCGGCTTCGCCGTGGAATGGCATGACCGTACCCAGGAGCTGGCGCTTGAGAACGCCGTGGCCGGCATCGTCGCTGCTGCCGCTGCCGGCGATCTGGGCCAGCGCCTGCAGGCGACCGAAGGCGCCAGCTTCCTCGATGGCCTGACCGGTGGCATCAACCAGCTGCTCGATACGCTGGGCAGCACCGTCGATGAAGTACGGCAGATGCTTTCGGCGCTGGCCAACGGCGATCTCGATCGGCGCATGCGCGGTGAGTACCACGGTGCCTTCGCCGCGATCCAGCGCGATGCCAACGCCACCGCCGGTCAGCTGGCGCGCATGGTGGGCCGCATCCAGCAGTGCGCAGCCTCGATCAGTACCGCCGCCAGCGAGATCGCTGCAGGCAATGGTGCGCTGTCCGAGCGCAGCGAGCGCCAGGCGGCGCACCTGCAGGAAACCGCAGCCTCGATGGAGGAGCTGACCGCCACCGTGCGCCAGAATGCTGCGCATGCGCGCGAGGCCAGTGAGCTGGCTGCGTCCACGCAGAGCGCCGCCAGTGATGGCAACACCGCGATGCAGCGGGTTGTCGACACCATGCAGGCGATTGAAGGCGCCTCGAAGCGGATCGGCGACATCACCGGCGTGATCGACGGGATCGCCTTCCAGACCAATATCCTCGCGCTCAATGCGGCGGTGGAAGCCGCGCGTGCCGGTGAACAGGGTCGTGGCTTCGCCGTGGTGGCCAGCGAGGTGCGCGTGTTGGCGCAGCGCTCCGCCGCCGCTGCACAGGAAATCAAGAAGCTGATCGATGAGGCAAGCCGGCAGGTGGGCGAAGGTGCCCAGCTGGTGGCCGACGCCGGCAAGCGGATGCAGGGCATTGTCGGCGGCGTGGAGAATGTCAGCCATCTGATGCGTGAGATCTCGGCGGCCTCGCAGGAGCAGTCGACCGGCATCGAGCAGATCAACCAGACCGTGGTGCAGATGGATCAGGCCACGCAGCAGAACGCGGCGCTGGTGGAAGAAGCCACCGCGGCCGCACGCGAGCTGCAGTCGCAGGCGGGGACGCTTACCGAGGCGGTATCGGTGTTCCGCCAGCAGGAACCGCACGATGTCCCGCGGGCCGCCTGATCCGGGCCTGCAATGCGATCCTGGTCAAGACGGCGCCCGCAGGGCGCCGTTTTTTTGCCTGCTTTTGCGTGATGGGTCAGGAAAAGTCCGCTTCCGGACCTGCCGTGAGGAGCGGCCAGCCCTGTTTGGCGCCGCATCCACACACGGCGTGGATCTACCGGTAGTGCCGGCCGCTGGCCGGCAATCGATTGGTAGCGGCCAACCTTGGTTGGCGCAATGCTTCCTCGTGGACGGCATCCACGCATGGCGTGGATCTACCGGGCGATGTAACGCCATCGGGTTGCCGGCCAGCGGTCGGCACTACCCACGTTTCCTGCGCACAAAGAAAAACCCCGCTGCGTCAGCAGCGGGGTTTTGGGTGTAAACCCTGGCGATGACCTACTCTCGCATGGCTTGAGCCACACTACCATCGGCGCAGCTGCGTTTCACTTCCGAGTTCGGGATGGGATCGGGTGGTTCCACA
>NZ_JAVFVN010000235.1:0-416 GCF_030910085.1 Stenotrophomonas maltophilia group sp. RNC7
TGCCGCTTCGAGCAGAAGCGACAGCGTATGAACCTGCCTCAATCCTTGGATGGCTTGCGCTTTGCGTCCTGCGCCGCCTGCTCTTCCCGGATCAAGGCATCGAGTTTTTTTAGGTAGTCGGTCTCCGCACGCAGATAGGCAACTTCCTTGAGCAGCTCATCGCGGCTCATTTCCTCAGGTGGCTTGGACGAACGGGTCTTTTTCATCGGCTTTCGGGGCGGCGGCGGAGGTGGTGCCAGCGCTTGGGCACCGCCTTGAGCATACAGCCGACGCCACCGCCCCACCGCGCCGGCATCGCCAATTTGAAAGTAAGTGGTGGCCTCCCGCCCGGACATGCCGTCCTGGCCCATCTTCTTCAGGACAGCCAGCTTGAATGCGAGGTCATAGGACTGGGCCTGGCGGCGAAACCCGCGCCA
>NZ_JAVFVN010000156.1:0-46576 GCF_030910085.1 Stenotrophomonas maltophilia group sp. RNC7
AGGTCCGAGCGACTCGGCCAACTCCACGGCTTGGTGCTTGAACTCATCGGTGTAGCTACGACGGGTGATACGGGACATAAGGGACCTCCAAGTGCGATCAAAGTATCGCTTCTTGGCGTCCGCTGACGGGGGGCCAGATCAAAGGTCCCCACCGTGCCGGATGCGGAGGGCAGGGGCAAGGTGGTCTTGGGCAAACGCCCTTCACGTGCGAGAATACGCCGCTGCCCGGGCGACCGGGACCCGATTGGAGAGATGGCCGAGCGGTTTAAGGCACCGGTCTTGAAAACCGGCGAAGGGTCAAACCTTCCGTGGGTTCGAATCCCACTCTCTCCGCCAGTTGATTCAAAGAGCCCCTGGATTCAGGGGCTTTTTCGTCTCGTCAGTCCACGCCATCGATCTGCACGCGAGCCGGGGTAGCACGGCGGCCTTGCATGAGGAGCCCGACGCCGGCCACGAGGCAGGCCGCCAGCGTTGCGATGGAGAGCGGAAGCAGGAACTCGTCACGACCGGCCGCGGCGAAGCCCACATGAATCATGGCGGTGCCGGCGCCAACTGTCCCGCACAGGCTGGCATACGCCCGCGCGGAGGGCTTGGCCAGCACAACCTGGCGATAGCCATGCAGCAGGGCGCCCACAGCGATCAGGTTGAAAGCCAGAAACCCCTGGATGCCGCCAGGAACGCCGAACAGGGCCCACTCGTGCCAGAACGCTGCATCAATCTGGTGCAGGACCAACGCCAGCAGTGTTGCCAGATACCACCGTTCCATGGGGTCGTCCATTTGAATGTCGGCAAAGTCTAGCAGCCGGAGTGAGTAGTCGATCTCCGCCTGGGCGAAGCTCACGGTGACGGTGAGGGCAGTGCGCACATCGCCAGGAAAGCGCAGAGAATACGCTCACCCACGACGCCCGCCCTTCGGCTTGTTATGGCACAACGGATAACTCGAGCACGACCGGAAAGGCCCATGTGGCCCATTGCGGTCCACGAACACGCCCACCTTGCACACCGGGCAGCGCTCTTCGTGGATGGCCGCGCCTGAAATCGCGGTCACTTCCACGGCGCCGTCCTTCACCAGCTCATCCAGGAATGGCGAGTGCTTGCCCTGCAGGGTGAACATCGCAACCGAACGTCGCGCACGCGTCTGCGCGACATAGAACAGGCGCCGTTCTTCGCTCAGCGGATAGGCATCCCCATCCGGCATCGCCAGCGAAAGCACCGGGTCATCCGCGCGCAGGCTCGGGAAGCTGCGGTTGATCATGCCCGGCAGGATCACGTAGTCCGCCTCGCGCCCCTTCGATCGATGGGTGGTCAGGAACTCGACCTCCATCGTGCTGCCAAAGGCCGTCTTCCAATCCAAAGGCATCGCGCTGCGGTCCGCGCGATACCGCCCCAGAATGAATACAGTCACGCGCCCGTTGCGGCCCTGCGGCACTGCACCTGACAGCAGTTGCTGGTGCAGCGTCGCAAGGTATTGGCGAACACCATCCTGCACCTCCTCACGCCGGTTCATCTGGAACGCCTGCAGCACAGGTCCCATTGCCGGCGCAGCAGAGCGAACTTCCTTGGTGATCTGCACCGGATTGCGGCTGATGAAGCGGCTGGAAACATCACACAGTGCTTGCGGGCAGCGGAACGTCTGCTCCAGTTTCAGCACCTGGCCATGCCCCATCCATTCGCGGAATCCGGTCATCACCGAAACGTCGGCGCCAGCGAAGCGGTTGATCGACTGCCAGTCATCGCCCACCGCAAACAGATAGCGGCCCGGTTGGCTGACCAGCGCACGGCAGAGGCGCGCACGGGCGCGCGAGGCATCCTGGAATTCGTCGGCCATCACCAGATCGTAGGGTGATTCATAGTGGCCCTGTTCCAGCAGCCCGGCGGCCATGTTGAGCATGTCCTCGAAGTCGATGCCACGTTCGTCCGCCAGTGCGTTGTCCCAGGCCTGGAAAACCGGCCCGGCGATTTCCAGGAAGCGCCGGTAGCGTTCCTTGAACTGGTCTTCGGGCATCTGCCGCAGGCGTGCGGCCATGTCATCCAGCGTCAGGCAGTTGCTCTTGGCATGCGCAATGAAGGTGCGCATCAGGCCGATCAGGTCTGCATCCGGCATTGGTTTGGCGCCCTGGTCGGGCAGTTCGCGGTCCGGGTTCGGGTCGAGCTCGACGTTGTAGTCGTCCAGCCTCTCGGCCAGATGGCGCAGGGCGTCTCCGCTGCGCAGGCCATACGAGGTGGTCTCGACAAGAGCCGTGCCACGCGCCGCATGCTGCTCGCGCTTCCAGTGCATGCCTTCTGCGTAGTTGGCGAAATGCTTCGGCGGCTGGCCACCGGCATCCAACGCAAAGTGCTCGTGATACAGCCCGGCGTCCGGATAATAGAAATCAGGGCGATACTGGCGATAGGTGTCGGTCGCCGTATCGAATTCGTAGCGCCGTTCGTAGTCGTAGGTCACGCCGTTGTAGAACAGCCAGTCAGCGATCACGCACTCTTCCTGGCTCTTCACCCGCTCACCCTGCAGGGTGCGGATGTAGGGCGTGCCATCGCGGTCGTAACCATCGGCCATCATGTCGGCACCCAACGGCGGCAGATCGCGTCCGAACACAAGGCGGAACATGTCCCACTGGGTGCGGAAGTGGGTCGAACGGTCCTTCAGGTCGTCCACCAGTTCGGCCAGCTTGTTGAAGCCCAGCGTGGCGTCGATCGCCCATTCCGGGATATCAGGCTTGCGTCCCGTGGCCTTGGCGATGATGGCCAGGCCCAGGGCGTGGAAGGTCCGCGCCTCGACCACGATGTCGCCCATGCCGAGCCGGTCGAAGCATCGTCGCGCGCGTTCCTCCAGCTCGTTGGCAGCGTCCTTGTTGAAGGCGAGCATCACGATCCGCTCGGGTTCGACGAAGCCGCGGTCGATGGCATAGGCCGCCTTGGCGACCATCGTGGAGGTCTTGCCGGAGCCGGCCGCGGCCACGACCTGCACGCGGTTGTCGAAGCAGAAGACGGCGCGGGCCTGTTCCTCGGTCAGGGGCTTGCTCTCGACCCGGTCGAGGAAGTCCTTGGCCAGCACCTGCTCACGCGTTGCCATGGTCGCGTTGGCGTCGGCCCAGATGGCGGGCCAATCCAGGTGCCAGTCATTCAGTGCCTCAAGCGCGGCCAGATGGCGGCTGGAGCGCAGGTCGCCGTGCACGCTCGCATCGAGGAACAGACTCTCCAGCTCATCCGGGGAGAGCGGCAGGGCAGGCCGATCAGCCAGCAACGCCTGCTGCTGCTCATGGGTGATCCAGCGTCGGCTGGCGTGACCTCGATCAGTCAGTGCGTCCGCCGCGCTCAACCAGGCTTGGATCTGTTCGAGGATCTTCTCGAACAGATCCTTGCGCCCGCGCGTGCTGCGCGCGAAGAGCAGGCCCCGCACAGCCCCTGCAAGCTGGGACGCTTGCCCGTTGGGCAGGCCGCCCACGGACACGGAACCGCTGTCGGTCTGCAATGAAACGCTGGCCCAGAAAAACCCTGGAATGACCTGCACGCTGTGATCGTCATCCACGCGCTGCCGGTACTGTTGGCCTGCGGTGTTCAGCTCGATGCATTCGCCATCCAGCCGCAACCGCCAGTGTGGCGAGCGTGTCACACGTTGGCCCCAGCCCGAGGGGCGCCATTCCATAGACATCCAGGTACTGCCTTGCAAACGTCAATCGGGCATGTAGAGCCCCTAAGCCCGCATGATAAGGGGCCTTGACGTTGCATGGGGTCTTTCCTGCGCGGGCAGGGCGCATCCAGATGCCGTCTATCTCAGCTCGCCCAAGCGCCAGGCGCATGGCACCATGAAAGGCCTGAATCCAAGAGCTGGCCATGGAAATTGACTGGTACCAGATCGGAACCTTGAAGCACATCGGTGGCGGCTACGATATCCGGACGGATCCATTGAACATCCTGGTGACCACTGCGAAGCAAGGGCACGAGGGCGAAGTCTCTGACATGCTTATCGTGATGGACGATGGCACCGTCATTCCACCGGACGGGATCATGCGTCTGGCACGGGCGCCTGGCCGGATCCGTTAGGAGATCCAGAACCTGCTGTGTCAGCAGTAGTGGCTGAATCACTCAAGCGTACGAGACCCTCGGTGCTGCAAGATGCGCTCCGTCACAGGCTATCGTTCCTTGGCGATCTCCGTCACTGTCACGCTCGCGATACGAAAGTGCGGTGGAGGTAGGCAGCCACCTCCCCCTGTCATCATGGTTCGCAGCCCTGCGTCAGAAGCTGTATGCCGCCTGCACATACACCCGCCGCGGCTCGCCCGGGAAATGCCCGTTGCGTTCGATGAAGCCACTGGCTGCGTACACCTTGTCGAACAGATTCTTGACGTTGGCCTGGAACTGCCACTGCTTCCACGTGGTCTTCCAGCTCATGTCGAATACCGTGTAAGCCTTGACCGTCTGCCCATCCAGGCTGACACGCTCGCCCACGTGGTCGGCGCCGAAGCCGATGGCCGAGTTGATCGAAGGCAGGTCGTAGCGCGTCCACAGGCCGAGCTTGTTGCGTGGCGCATTCGCGAAGCGGTCGCCGGAGGCATTGGTGATGCCGTTCGGTCCGGCGTCCTTTACCCGTGCGTCGTTGTAGGCGTAGGTCAGGTTCACCACCCAGCGCTCGGTCACGTCGGCCAGCAGGTCCAGTTCCATGCCCGTGCTGCGTACCAGGCCCAGTGCAGCGAGTTGGTTTACCCCGCCGACCACCTCGCCGGTGGCCTGCACGATGTTGCTGCGGTCGATGCGGTAGGCCGCCATGTTCAGGGTCACACGGTCGGCCAGCAGGGACTTCAGGCCGACTTCCCATTGCCTGCTGCGCTCCGCGTCGAACGGTCCGCCGGCCGCCGGGTTCTGGTTGGTGGCACTCTGCGGCACGAAGCCGCTGGCGATGTTGGCGTACAGGTTCACGCCGTCCCGGACGGTAAAGGTACTGCCCAGACGCCAGCTGAGCGCGTTGCCATCCACGCTGCTGCCGCCCATGCGGTCCTCATCCTTGAAGCCATCCCAGCGCAGTCCGGCCAGCACGTGCCAGCGCGTGCCCAGCGCCAGCTCGTCCTGAAGATAGCCGCCGTAGCGCTTGCTGCGGGTGGCGGTGCTGCGCCAGGGCAGGGCGGCCAGGTTGTAGTCATGCCAGGTGCTCGCGCCATAGACCGGGTTGAACAGGTCGATGCCGCGCACCGGGCCGGCGCCGCGTGCCAGGTCGGCACTGTTGGCGGTCTGCGCCGTGAAGTCGGCGTCGAGCTGATACACGTCGGCGCCGAACAGCACCTTGTGTTCGATACGGCCGGTGTTGATCCGCCAGACGGCATTGCCGCTGGCGGTGAAGGCCTCGTTGTCGCGGATCTGGTTGCGCAGCTGGCGCGTCATCCATTCGGCCACCCCGTCGCGGTCACGATCAATCAGCCCCATCGGCTCGTGGTACATCTGGTGCTCGTTGTTGCTGAACCAGCGCGCAGCAATGTCCACGTCCAGCGTATCGAGCGGTGCGAAGCGGTACTGCGCCAGTGCGACCCTGGCGCGCATGTCGAGGAAGTCGCTGGCCTCGTTGTGGTTCCATCGCCTGTCGATCAGGAAGCTGCCGGCATCGTTCACTGGCACACCGCGCAGCCGGTTGCCGCCCAGGTTCTGGGCGATGTCGGTGAACTGCAGCACCAGTTCGCCGGTCTGGCCAACGTCGAAGGCCAGCGATGCATCGCCGATCACGCTTTCGCTGTCGGCGTTCCAGCGCACGCCCTGCTCGCTGTCGGCATACAGGCCGGCGCGATAGCGGATGCTGCCGCTGGCATTCAGCGGGCCGGTGCCTTCGATCGATCCGGCGCGGAAGTCCTTGTCACCTGCCTGCAGCTCGATGCGGCGTTCGGCGCGCGCCTTGGGCTTGCGCGTTACATAGTTGATGATGCCGCCCGCATCACCACCGCCGTACAGCGCACCGGCCGGGCCCTTCAGCACTTCCACGCGTTCGATGTTGAACAGCTGCGGCACCGAGAAGCCTGCATAGGGATCACCGCGCAGGCCGTCGTAGAGCACGTTCTCCTGGCGGAACCCGCGCAGGGTGACGCCGGCATAGCTGAAGAAGCTGATGCCGCTGATGCTGCGGTACAGATCGGTGACCTGGCGCGCCGCCTGGTCGTCGATCAGCTCGCGTGGCACGACCTGGATCGACTGCGGTACGCGCTCCAGCGGAGTATCGGTGCGGGTGCCGACGGCTGCATCGTTGGCGCGGTACAGGGTCTGCGCGCGGCCGCGGACTTCCACTTTGTCCAGGTCCCGCGGGGCGTCAGTGGAGGCCTCGGAAGCCAGTGCAGGTGTAGCCAGAGCAAGGGGCAGCGCCAGGCAGAGGGCGTGCTTGAGCGGGGTCGGAAGGGGCATGAGGGACGAGGCTTGGCTGCAAATGAGAAAGATTAGCATTTGCAGTGCTTCGGGACCTATCCCCCGGATGCACTATGGACGCGGGCCCGGGTCGGTATACGGGGTGCCGGCCAGAGCCACCAGCATGTCCGGGCGGCAGGCAACGATCACCGCGTTGCATTTGGCCACCACATGGACCGATGCCGCGCGCCAGGCCACGGCCTATCGCAGCGGCCGCGTGCTGTTGGCTGGTGATGCGGCGCACATGCATTCGCCGCTGGGAGGTCAGGGCCTGAATCTCGGCATCGGCGATGCGATGAACCTGGGGTGGAAGCTGGCCGCCGTGGCGCGAGGCGACGCCGCCGAGACGCTGCTGGACAGCTATCAGGCTGAGCGTCATCCGATCGGCGCCCGGGTGCTCGACTGGTCGCGTGCGCAGGTGGCGTTGATGCGACCAGGCCCAGGGCAGCGCGCGCTGGCGGCGGTCTTCGCCGACCTGGCCGCGACCCGCGACGGTGCCACCTATCTCGCTGAGCGGCTGTGGGGCGTGGCACAACCAGCGGTGTTCGACGGCGAGCATCCGTGGGTTGGCCAAAGCGTGCCTGACGTCCAGCTGGCCAATGGCGATCGCATGGGGGAGCTGCTGCGCGCAGGGAAGGGCGTGCTGCTGGGGCTCGATACCGGCGTTTCACTCGGCCCGATCTTTGCGCGCTGGCAACGCTCGGTTCCCTGCGTGATATCCACGGCGCGCGATGCGATGGGACTGGGCGCGGTGCTGGTCCGCCCTGACGGTATCGTCGCTTGGGCCTGCGATGTCGGCGGCGATGCGTCGGGGCTGGAGTCTTCGCTGGAACGCTGGTTCGGTTTGCCGTGGTGAGCGACCGGCTAGGGCGATGCCATCACAGCCAGCGCGCGGCGCGCGGTCTCGGTCATCACCGAGGCCAGCTGCTTCAATGAGTACGGCTTGCGCAGCAGGGTGAAGCCATGGCCAGGATCCCGCGCCAGCAATTCGCTGTAGCCGCTGGTGAGGATCACCGGAAGCTCCGGAAAGCGGGCGCGGATGGCACGGGCCAGATCCAGGCCGTTCATGCCCGGCATTACCACGTCGCTGAACACCAGATGGAAGCGCGAGGCATCCCGTTCCAGCTCGGCCAGGGCCTCGTCCGCATTGCGTGCAAGGACCACGCTGTAGTCGAGTTCGCGCAGGGCGCCCACCGCAAATTCGGCCACGTCGACGTTGTCTTCCACCACCAGCACGCAGACGCCATGACCATGCTGCAGCCCCGATTGCGCCGCCGGCCGTTCAGTCGTTTCTCCTGCCTGCGCCAGCGGCAGATACAGCGTAAAGCGGGTACCGGCGCCGGCCTGGCTCTGCACATCCACCTCGCCTTCTGACTGCTTGACGAAGCCGAATACCTGGCTGAGACCGAGCCCGGTCCCGGCGCCCACGCTCTTGGTGGTGAAGAAGGGCTCGAAAATGCGGTCAACCACCGCAGGGTCGATGCCCGCTCCGGTGTCGGTCACACTGATTGCGGCAAAGTCGCCCTTCATCGGCGCGGCGAAGCGCACCGAAGGCACCGCGGTGACCCGTTCCACTTCGATGGTCACCCGGCCGTGTCCGTTGATTGCATCGCGGGCATTGACCGCGATGTTGATCAATGCAGTGTCCAGCTGGGTCCGGTCCAGCAGTACCGGCATCGGTGTATCGGGCAATGCCAACGACACCTGGATGCGCGCGCCGAGTACCGTGGTGATGATATCCGAGAGCGCGTGCACGCTTTCGCAGAGGTCGAAGACCTCCGGCGACAGACTCTGGCGACGCGAGAATGCAAGCAGTTGCGCGGTCAGCTTGGTGGCGCGGTCCGACGCTGTTGCAATGGCCTGGATGTAGCGGCGCCGGGTGTCGTCTGCGGGCCACGTGTGCAGGAGCATGTCTACCGAACCCGTGATGACCTGCAGCAGGTTGTTGAAGTCGTGGGCCACCCCGCCGGTGAGCTGGCCGATCGCCTCCAGCTTCTGCGATTGCCGCAGCTGCTCGCGGGCGCGCACCAGTTCCAGATGGGCCTCCCGCGCCTGCTCGGTGATCGCCGCGACCTGGCGGCTGTGCAGGTCGCGCTCGATCACCCGTTCGGTCTGTTCGCTGACCACGCACAGGATGCCGGCCACACTGCCGCAGCCGACGCGCAGCGGCGAATAGGAGAACGTCCAGAATGTTTCACGCAGCGTGCCGTCGCGATCCATCATCAACGGGAGATTCTTGAAGCTGCGGCTGGTGCCGGCGAAGGCATCGTTGACGGCCTGCACCACGTCTGGCCATACGTCCGCCCAGACATCCTCCAGGCGATTGCCCATCGCGCCGTGCAGTTTTTCACCCAGCATGGGCAGGTAGGCATCATTGAAGAAGAACGCCTTGTCTTCCTTGCCCCAGGCAAGCCACAGCGGTTCTGGCGAATCCAGGATCATCGCCAGCAACGTGCGAAGTTCGGCGGGTGCGCTTGCGGCAGTGGCCGAGCGGGCCCAGTCACTGTCCTGCAGCAGTCGGTAGGCGAGCTGATCAGGTGCAGAGACTGGCAGGGGAAAAGGATGCATGGCCGCCATTGGCGCAGGAAGGTGGCGCAGCATAGCCGAGCGCATGTCATGACGCTCTGCACACCGCCGACATGAAAGGCCTCGCCACTTCGCCGTCGACGTGGCAGGGATGCACCCATTGTTCCGCAGGTTGCCGCTATCGCGGCGCAGCGCGAAGGGAGGCGACGCTGGCCTGAGCGGCGGGTCTAGCCCTCACGACCTGCCTGCGCGGTGAGCGCATCCCGGCCAGCCTCGGTGAGATCGATATCCCCGTCCTCTGCCTGTACCGCCCACCCGGCGGTCACCGCCCACGTGGCGGCATCACCGCGCACCGGTTCTGCAGCGGCGATGGCCTGGAGTATTTTCCGCTGTTCCGCAGTCATTGCCACGTCGCGGTCCTCAAATACCCAGCAACGACGCCGGTTGCCAGTCCGACAGCCGGGCATGGCTGACCGGCTGATGGCAGCCGCACCCGTCGCAGCGGAACAATGCTCCACCTGGCAAGTGCACCAGATTGTCCTCACTGGCCGAGCTGGTCGATGTGCAATGCCGGCAGGTGACCGTGAGCGCGGTGATGCGCTGCACGCCCCCTGACAGATCGAACACGGCCTCGAACGCGCGAATGACAGGGTGGGCAGTGTCCGGCATCTGAATCTCGACAGGGTGGGGAGACCTCATCGTCGCGCGCCGGTTGTGATGGGCCAGTCAGCCAGGTGCATGGGCATGATCAAGACAGCCGCGGCAACCGGCAGCGCTCCTTTTCAGAGATCCTTTTTCTTTCCGCTCAGGTCCAGCGGCTTGTCACTGCCGCCGCGCTCGCTCGACCACACTTCCACACCCTTGTTGCAACGGCTCTCGCGGGCAGCGACCTCGCGCGGCAGATCCTTCAGATGGGGTGACTCCTGGCAGGCCGGATGCATGGCGCTGTCGTCATAGGTGGCGCAGGCGCTGAGCGACGCCAGGGCGATGGCAGTGAGGGTGGCGCGGAATGAAGACTGCAGAGTCATGAGATGGCCTCGGGTAATGCCAGGATGGCCATGGAATTCAAATCCGTGACGCCGGGCATGCACAATCGGACCCATTGCACTTGTTATTCTGTAACAAATGCGCAATAGTCCGGCCCCTGCTGGGTCAGGCGATGCAGATCATCAGCACCATGCACAGCGCCACCATCAGCACGAACACACGACGGCTCAGTGCCAGGCTGGCCAGATAGGCTGCGAGCGCCCACGCTGCCAGCAGCGCGCAGGCCATCACCCACAGCCCGATCCCCATCATCGAATCGACTGCCATCGCAGACAAGGCAATGGCCTTGGACAACGCCACCCCCAACACGCTGCCCAGCATGCCGGCCTGCAAGGCGATGGCATCGTGGCGGGCAGGTGCGCGGTGGTGGTGCATTGCGGGTCCGGTGCAGGCCGAGAATGCGGCGTCGGCTGCACTGTGCCGAAATGCACATCCACGAAATGTGTTCATCGCGCGCCAGATGCGCGACGAAGCCCGCGCAGTCGACTGGTCGACCTGTGAATCCGGTGGTTGGACGCCCGTTCTTCAGTGGTTGCCGGCGGCGACGGTCTTGCGCTTCCTGTCCAGCATCACCGCCGCGCACCACAGCAGCAGGCCGCCGATCGCGGTGGCCGCACCGACATAGCCGGTACTGGCCGGGCTGAAGCCGGCGCTGATCGCCATGCCGCCCAGCCACGGGCCGAGTGCGTTGGCGGTATTGAAGGCGGCATGATTGGAGGCGGCCGCCAGCGTCTGCGCTTCGCCGGCCACATCCATCAGGCGCGTCTGCAGTACCGCTGCCAGCGCGCCCATGGTGCCGACCGTGATGATCATCGGGCCGATGGTCCACACCGACTGTGCGGCCAGCGGATACAGCAGCAGCATCACGATCGACCACAGCAGCACCACGGCGGCGGCCTTGAAATGGAACTTGTCCACCAGCCAGCCACCGGCGATGTTGCCGATGATCGCGCCGATGCCGAACACGCCCACTGCCAGCGGCATCCACGATTCGGCCACGCCGGTGACCTGCACGAGGGTGGGCGCGAGGTAGGTGAACACGCAGAACATGCCGGCGAAGCCGACCGCACCGATCGCCAGCGCCAGCCACACCTGGGATGTGTTGAAGGCGCGCAGTTCGCGCATCGGCGAGGTACGCACTTCGTCCGGGTCCGGCAGCAGGAAGCGCGCGATCATCGCCACCGTGGCAATGGCCAGCACGCTGACCAGGGCAAAGGCGGTGCGCCAGCTCAACTGCTGGCCCAGCCAGGTGGTCAACGGATTGCCGACCAGGATCGCGATCGACAGGCCCAGCAGCACCCGCGACATCGCCTGGCCGCGCTGGCCGGCAGGGCTGATCGCAGCGGCCACCAGCATCGCAACGCCGAAGTAGGCGCCATGCGGCAGGCCGGCGACGAAGCGTGCCACCAGCATCGTGCCGTAATTCGGTGCCAGCGCGCTGGCCAGGTTGCCGATCGCGTAGAAGCCCATCAGCGCCAACAGCAGCTTGCGGCGCGGGAAGCTGGCACCCACGAAGGCGAGGATCGGGGCACCGACCACCACGCCGATGGCGTAGGCGCTGATCAGGTGCCCGACCTGGGTTTCGGAAATCGACAGGCCGCGGCTGATCTCCAGCATCAGCCCCATGCTGGCGAATTCGCTGGTGCCGATGGCAAATCCACCCAGCGACAGGGCGAGGATGATCAGGGTGCGCTGGCGGGGCGTCAGCCGCGCAGCCAGGGAAGAGTTGGGGCTCATGCGGGGGCGCGATGGGGCGGGGGAGCCGTCCATTGTACTGCTGCACTGCAACAGGAGCAGCAGCACTCAGGGTAAATCAGCGTTTGATCGGTGACACGCCGGCCCTCCGCGCCGCCTCGCGGCCGGCTCAGATGCCCAGCGCCGCCCGGGCATGAGCGTATTTGTCGCGAAGGCGCCCTGCCGTGGTCCCGTCCAGCATCGCCAGCCGCTGTGGATCGGCGTTGTCATCCAGATCGGCGCGCTTCACTTTCAATGCCAGCGGGTGGGCGGCAATGCGCGCGTAGTAGCTGTCCGCGTCAGGAGCTGCATCGCGGTTGAGCAGTTGCACCGCCTCGCGCAGCGGCGCCGGAAATACCTCGATCCGCGCGGCAAACGCCGGGCAGTCCTCGGCCACGTCATGCAGCCAGGCCACCACTTCGGCGGCATCGTCGCCGCGCACGGCGGCCGCCACCCGCGCCACATGGCCGATATAAGGCTGGCCGGCCTTGTCGATCTGCCCCGCGTGGGCCTCGGTGGCCAGCGTACGGGCAAGTGCTACCCAGTCCATTGCAGTCTCCTTGGATATCCGCGCACAGTTTCGCGCGAAAGCCGCAGCGGTTGTGGATGCGCCCATGACGCTGCCACGGGCATGATGGCGAGGCAGGGGACGCAGTGTTGCCCCGACAAGGAGGAGTGAGATGCAGGAATTCAGGCATGTGCTGGAAACCCGTGGACGCTATCAGCTGGTAGCGGTGTCCTACGAGCCGGTGTACGCTCCCGGCGATGTGGTCGGCCATGCGGTCGTCGCCGACGATGGGGATCGTCTGACCGACCTGATATCACTGGCCGAAGCGCGCCAACGCTTGCTCCAACTGGTGCGTGAAGAGGGCGAGGAGCCCGGGCTGGAAAACGAGAACCACCTGCGGAAGAAGGCGTCGCGCTGGCGCCACCGCTAGGCCGTCGCGCCGCGTGCGCATCATGGAGGATTCGGGTGTTGCCCAGTAAGAAGTATCTGCTCATCGCCATCATCACGCTGGCGACCCTGCTGCTCGGTTTCGTGTTTTCCGGCTATCTGACCCTGCTGTTCCTGGGGCTGGACACCCAGCTGTTCACCTGGAACACCTACTACCAGTACGTCCACGCCATCGGCCAACCGCAGGTCGCGCCCTTCGTGGGCAAGATCAAATGGGCTGGCTACGTGGGCTTCGGCCTGCCCCTGCTGGTGCTGCTGGTGGCCGGCCTGGTGCTGCTGCTGAAGAAGGACAAGCGCTCGCTGCACGGCGATGCGCGCTTCGCCACCGGCGCTGACCTGGCCAAGCACGGCATGTTCAAGAAGACCGGGCAGAGCATCGTGGTCGGCAGCCATGGCGGCAAGCTGGTGCGCCTGGATGGCCAGCAGTTCGTGATCCTGGCCGCGCCGACCCGCTCGGGCAAGGGCGTGGGCGTGGTCATCCCGAACCTGCTGGAGTACGGCGAGTCGCTGGTGGTGCTGGACATCAAGCAGGAGAACTTCGACCTGACCAGTGGCTGGCGCGCCAGCCAGGGCCAGGAAATCTATCTGTTCAATCCCTTCGCCGAGGACCGGCGCACGCACCGCTGGAACCCGCTCAGCTACGTCTCCGATGATCCGGCCTTCCGCGTCTCGGACCTGATGAGCATCGCCGCGATGCTGTATCCGGACGGGGCCGAGGACCAGAAATTCTGGGTCAGCCAGGCGCGCAACGCGTTCATGGCCTTCACCCTGTACCTGTTCGAGAACTGGGACGATGAGCGCAGCAGCGGTTTCCCGGGCGGCGCCGGCACTCCCACGCTCGGTGCGGTGTACCGTCTGTCCTCCGGCGACGGCACCGACCTGAAGAAGTACCTCAAGACCCTGTCGGAGCGGCCGTTCCTCAGCACCAACGCCCGTTCGGCATTCGCCAACATGCTGTCGCAGGCCGATGAGACCTTCGCCTCGATCCTGGGCACCTTCAAGGAACCGCTCAATCCCTGGATCAATCCGGTGCTGGACAAGGCCACCAGCTGCAACGACTTCCTGCTGACCGATGTCCGCAAGAAGAAGATGACCATCTATATCGGCATCCAGCCGAACAAGCTGGCCGAGAGCCGGCTGATCATCAACCTGTTCTTCAGCCAGCTGATCAACCTCAACACCAAGGAACTGCCCAAGTCCAACCCGGACCTGAAGTACCAGTGCCTGCTGCTGATGGACGAATTCACCTCGATCGGCAAGGTCGAGATCATCGCCTCGGCGGTGTCCTACATGGCTGGCTACAACATCCGCCTGCTGCCGATCATCCAGAGCATGTCCCAGCTCGACGCCACCTACGGCCGGGAAGTGTCACGCACCATCATCACCAACCATGCCCTGCAGATCCTGTACGCGCCGCGTGAGCAGCAGGATGCCAATGACTATTCGGACATGCTGGGCTACACCACGGTGCGCAAGAAGAACGTCACCCATGCCCGCGAGAAGACCCACAACTTCACCGAGGAACGGCGCGCGCTGATGCTGCCGCAGGAGCTGAAGGCAATGGGGCCGGACATGGAGGTGTTCCTGTATGAGGGCATACCGCATCCGGTGAAGTGCGACAAGATCCGCTACTACAAGGACCGCTACTTCACCTCGAGGCTGCTGCCGAAGGTGGATGTTCCGATGCTGAACGTCTAATTCACGACGCTTAATTTGTGAATTTGATTCGAAGTTAAGAATGTGAATTCGTGATTTTGGTCAAGAATTTGGCATTTGTTCATGGATTTTCAGACTTGTCTGACATGGAATTGACGCGTGGTTGTGCGACTCTGTGTCTGTCGTCCAGAAGTGTGTGCTGGATGTCGAAGATGTAGCAGCAGGGTGGCCAGGAGTTTGTGCCATGGAAACAAGGATGGTTTCGACGTTGGTGAGGTATGCGGATGTGTTGTCGGCTGCGCCGATGGCCCCGCGACCTGGTTGGCAGCCTTTGGGCTGCAGGGGAGCCGGAGTGGGTGCGCTGCACACAGCGTGTCCCTCCGATTCCGGCGTGCGCGATGCAGCGCCGGACGACCAGGGGGCCAATGCTCGGGACTGCTTTTTCGTACGTCAAAGTGAAGCCCGTATGAATCAGGCGTTTATCGCGAAAATGTCCATCGCCGCAGTGGCGGCGCTGATGGTGGCCGGTTGCGCCACCAAGTCCGCTCCGGATTTCGGAGGCCGCTGGAAGCCAGTCAACCGCTTTGCTGCGACGACGACCGAAATTCCGCTGTACTCCAGCTACGTCTACCAGGCCTCGCCGATGGATGGCACGCTCAAAGCCATGCTCGAGCGTTGGGCCAAGGATTCCGGGCGCACGCTGGACTACCGCCTCAGCTCGGATTTCACCCTGTATGGCGCGGTCTCGAACATCGACACCACCAACGCACAGCAGGCCGTGATCGATCTGACCGCAGCCTATGCGGCGCAGGGCATCTCCGTCTCCATTGTCGGCAACCAGATCGTTGTGCAGAGCGCTGGCTCGACGCCGACCGCGTCGGCGCAGGGCGCTGATTCCAACAGCGGCACCTGAGTCCACCTCGAAATCATCGAACGTGCCGCTCCCCGCGCCTGTCGCAGGGGTGCCACGCCCATTGATGTTTCAGCAGTACGGAAGAATCCATGTTCCGCAAGAAGGATCCCGGCAATAGTCCCAAGGTCGAGCAGTCGGTCGCCAAGGCGGTCAGCTACGAGATCACCGTGGCCGACATGGCACGCCGCAGCGAGCGGCGCGCATGGTGGGTCGCCACAGGCTCGTTGCTGATGTCGCTCGCACTGGCGGGCGGCTACTACTACATGCTGCCGCTGAAGGAGAAGGTGCCGTTCCTGGTGATGGCCGATGCCTACACGGGTACCGCGACCGTCGCGCGCCTGAGTGGCACCTTCCAGGGCGAGACGATCACCACCAACGAAGCGATCAATCGCAGCAACGTCGCCCAGTACGTGCTCGCGCGCGAATCGTATGACTCGGCGGTGATGGGCCTGCGTGACTGGGAACTGGTGTTCGTGATGTCCACCGATCCGGTGGCGCAGTCCATGCGTGTCCGCTATGCCGGCAACAATCCGCAGAACCCGTTCGTGATGTACGGTCGCGAGCGCGCCATCCGGGTCAAGATCCTCAGCATCACGCCACTGGGGGCCGAGCCGAACGGCAGCTTCCGCGGCGCTTCGGTGCGCATCCAGCGCAGCCTGCTGGACAAGCGCACCGGCGTCTCTACCTACCTGGACAACCAGCTGGTGACGATGCGCTTCGAGTACAACCAGAACCTGGCGTTGTCCGAGCAGGATCGCATCCTCAACCCGCTGGCGTTCCAGGTCACCGAGTACCGCGTCGACAACGACTACTCGCGTGGTGTGCCGGTACCGGATGACGGCGCCATGCAGGCGCAGGCGCAGCAGGCCGCACAGGCGGCGCAGCAGGCACAGGGTGTCTACGATCCCAACAATCCGGCTGCGGCCACCATGATCGATCCGGCCACCGGCCAGCCGGTCGCGGTGCCAGCCAACGGTCAGGTACCGGGCCAGGCAATGCCGGGACAGCCTGTACAGGGCCAACCGATGCCGGGTCAGCCGGTGCAGGGGCAAGCAATGCCGGGGCAGGCCATGCCCGGACAGCCGGCCATGAGGCCGGTGCAGAACAATTCCACCGGAACTGCTGATGGAGCAAGCAACCGATGAGTAGTCGAAATATCAGGGGAAGCGCGCTGGCGCTGCTGTCGATGTTGTCGTTGCTGTTCTCAGCAGCGGCGATGGCGCAGGCGGTTGACCACTACGAGTACGAGAAGGACCGTATCTATCCGGTTCGCACCGGCCTGGGCCTGACCACCCAGATCGAGTTGAGCCCGAACGAGAAGATCCTCGACTACAGCACCGGCTTCAGCAGCGGCTGGGAACTGACCCGTCGCGAGAACGTGTTCTACCTCAAGCCGAAGAACGTCGACGTCGACACCAACATGATGGTGCGCACCGAGACCCATTCCTACATCTTCGAACTGAAGGTAGTAGCCACCGACTGGCGCCAGCTGGAGCAGGCACGCCGTGCAGGCGTGCAGTACAAGATCGCCTTCGTCTATCCGAACGACACCGTGTTCGGCGTCGCCCAGGAAGCGGTCGAAGAAGAGGCCAAGCCGTTGCTGAGCTCGGAACTGGCCAAGGACCGCCAGTACAACTTCAACTACTCCTATTCGACCAGCAAGGCGAAGAAGATGGGGTGGCTGATCCCGGTCAACGCCTATGACGATGGTCGTTTCACCTACCTGAAACTGCCGAATTCGCCGGAGTACAAGACCGGCATCTTCCCGGCGGTGTTCGGTCGTGAAACGGAATACGGTGAAGACTTCGTGGTCAACACCACGGTTGAAGGCAATACGCTGATCGTGCACGGGACGCACCCGTACCTGGTCATCCGCCACGGCGACTTCGTCGTCGGCCTGCGAAGGAACGTGAAGAAATGAGCCAGCAGAACACTCCCGGAAACGACCCGAACAACGGACGCGACGAGAGCCAGAGCCCGTACGGCGCACAGGGTGCTTCGGACGCGCAGTCGAACCCGTACTTCGGCACGACCCAGGCCGAGCCTGCGCCGGATCTGGATGCGGCCGCGCCGCAGCTGCGCTCGGCCGAAGAGCAGCGGCTGAACCGAAAGGCGCTGCTGTTCCTGGGCGGCATCGTGGTGCTGCTGGTGGCCATGGGTTTCCTGCTGTTCCGCAAGGGCCAGGATGACAAGGACGCTGTGCAGAAGGTGCCGGACGTTGCGCGCGTGTCTACGCCGACTCTGCCGGACGCCGTGCAGACGAGTCCGGTGCCCTCCCAGGCCATGCAACCGGTTGATCCGATTCCGATGACGCCGCCGCTACCGCCGCCGCCGCTGGATTCCACCCCGCTGTTCGTTCCCCAGTCCGATTCGGCGCGCGAGATGGACCGTGGCCCGACTTTGCTGGACCGCCGCATCGGCTCCGGGAGCGGGGTGGGTGGTGGTGATGGACAGGATGGCAACGGGGGCAATGGCGGCCGCGGCATGGATGAGTACACCCGTGCCATGCTGGCCCAGCTGCCCAACAATCAGGCGGCGCCGGCAAAGGTTCGCCGCGGCCCGGACGTCGAGGATGTCTCCAGCGCCACCTACATCCAGAGCCCCGACGCGCTGCTGGTGCGTGGCACCTACCTGCGTTGCGTGTTGGAAACCCGAATCATCACCGATCTCGCCGGCTATACCTCGTGCCTGCTGACCGAGCCGGTGTACTCGATCAACGGTCGCAACCTGCTGCTGCCGAAGGGCTCCAAGATCTATGGCGCCTACGGCGGCGGTCCGATGGGCAAGCGCGTGGAAGTGATCTGGGATCGCATCACCACTCCGAATGGCATCGACGTTGCGATGTCCAGCCCGGGTGTGGATCAGCTGGGTGGCGCCGGTCATCCGGGCCAGTACAGCGCGCACTGGGGCAGCCGTATCGCTTCGGCGCTGATGATCAGCCTGATTTCCGATGCCTTCAAGTATGCGGCCGCCGAGCACGGTCCGGAGACGACGACCATCGCCAACAATGGCATGACGGTGCAGTCGCCCTATGAGAGTGCTACCGCACGCACGATGGAGCGCCTGGCCAACGAGGCACTCAGCAGCAACCGTCGTCCGCCGACCGTCACCATCAACCAGGGCACGATCGTGAACGTCTACGTCGCCAAGGACGTCGACTTCACCAACGTGCTGCATCCCCGCCGGTAACCCAACGAACGATCATGGACGCCGAAGTGTCACCCCTCGCCCTCGTCTCCAGCGATTTCCTGCGCTATCAGTACGAAGTGCTGGGCATCGCCGAGTACATGACCTCTCCGGAAGTGACGGAAATCTGCATCAACCGTCCCGGTGAGCTGTACCTGGAAACCCGGGCGGGGTGGCAGCGGGTGGACGTGCCGAGCCTGACCTTCGAGCGGGCCCGGCAGTTCTGCACGGCGGTGGTGAACGAAAGCAACACCGGCCAGCGCATCACCGATGCCGATCCGGTCGTGTCGCTCACGTTCCCCACCGGCCAGCGTGCACAGTTCGTCATTCCGCCCGCGTGTGACGCTGGCAAGGTGTCGATCACCATCCGTCTGCCGTCCAAGCACACCAAGTCGCTCACGCAGTATCACGAAGACGGCTTCTTCAATCAGATCCTGGAAAGCGATGGCAGCATCAGCGAGCAGGATCGCGAGCTGCTGGAGCTGCGTCATTCGCGAGAGTACGCCGAGTTCTTCCGGCGTGCGGTGATGTACCGCAAGAACATCGTGGTATCCGGTGCGACCGGTAGCGGCAAGACCACCTTCATGAAGGCGCTGGTCAACCATATCCCGGACAACGAGCGCCTGGTCACGATCGAGGACGCGCGCGAGCTGTTCCTGACCCAGCCCAACGTGGTGCACCTGTTGTATTCCAAGGGCGGGCAGAGCACCAGCAATGTGACGGCCAAGAGCTGCATGGAAGCCTGCCTGCGCATGAAGCCCGAGCGCATCATCCTGGCCGAGCTGCGCGGTGACGAAGCGTTCTACTTCATCCGCAACTGCGCGTCCGGCCACCCGGGCTCGATCACCAGCTGCCATGCCGGCAGCCCGGAGCAGACCTGGGACCAGCTGGCGCTGATGGTGAAGGCTTCGGCCGAGGGTTCGGGCCTGGAGTTCAACGTGATCAAGCGGCTGTTGATGATGACCATCGACATCGTCGTGCATATCAAGGCGCATGCCGGTTCGCGCTACATCACCGGCATTGACTTCAATCCTGGGCGTGCCCAGGGGCAGGAGGGCTGAAGGATGCTGCCAGGATTGGAAATGATGGCGTGCCCGGAGATGGCCGTATCGATGGAGGTGATGCAGCACGTCATCAACGTCGAGTCATCGCGCAATCCCTACGCCATCGGTGTGGTGGGCGGTGCACTGGTGCGCCAGCCCAAGGCGCTGGACGAAGCACTGGCGACGGTGCGTATGCTGGAAGAGAAGGGCTACAACTTCTCCATCGGGCTGGCCCAGGTCAATCGCTACAACCTGGGCAAATACGGGCTGGATTCCTACGAGAAGGCCTTCCAGCAGTGCCCGAACCTGCAGGCCGGTTCGCGCATTCTCGCCGAGTGCTACAAGCGCTCTGGTGGTGATTGGGGCAAGTCGTTCAGCTGTTACTACTCGGGCAACTTCGAGACCGGCTTCCGTCACGGCTACGTGCAGAAGATCTACGACTCGATCCGCCGCGGCCAGCAGGTTGCCAGCAATGGTGTTGCGCCGATCGACGTGGTGAGCCGCGGCGAGCGCCGCAGCGTGAAGGTCGAACATCATCCGCAGCTGGCCTCTCCGGCGCAGGCGCGCATCGTTGCTCAATCCAATGGCCCGGTGTACGTGCCGTCGGAAGATCCCGCACGCGCCTATGTCGTGTACCCGTCCACCGGGGCGATGGCGCGGGGTAGTTTGCTGAATCTCGCCGACCAGGCGCTGTCCAAGGTGGTGCTGGGTTCGGTGGACAGGATGATGCAGCCTCAGGCGCAACCCAGCCAAGGGGCCGCCTATCCGCAGCAACAGTCCAGTGGTATGCCGCAGCAGTTGCCTCAGCAGCGTGCTGCGCAGGCGATGGCCATGCCGCAGCAGTTGCCGGGCGCCGCCGGTGCCAGCAATGAGGGGCCCGTGATGCTGCGGCCCTGGAGCGAGCGTAACCAGCCTGTGGCCGGTGCCGACAATTCATTCAACGCGCCGGTGCAGGCCGCACCGGTGCAGCAGATTCCCGCAGGGGATGCGGCCTTCGTGTTCTGACGAAGTCGTGGTGCGGCCAGTCCCCCGGCTGGCCGATTCAGTTGTGTTAGTCCATCAACAAGGAAATCAATCCATGAAGCGATCCAATCTCGACCTCGTCCAGGCCCAGCGCACGCTGAAGACCCTGCTGATGGCCACGATCTTCGTTGGCGCACTGTTCGCCCCCCAGGTGTTCGCCACCAGTCCCGACTTCGGTGGTACCGACAAGAAGGTCTGCGGTTTCTTCTCCAACATCAACGGCCTGCTGAACATGGCCTCGATCGCCGTGGTGACCATCGCGGTGATCTTCGCCGGCTACCAGATCGCCTTCGCGCACAAGCGCATCGGTGACGTCGCGCCGATCCTGATCGGTGGCGTGCTGATCGGTGCCGCCGGACAGATCGCGCGCATGCTGCTGGGCGAAGGCAGTGATGGCAAGTGCGGTGGCGGCACCGGCACCACCTATTACCTGATCAACAACGCGATCCAGTACTACAGTGCATAAGAACGTCGTGTTCCGCGGCTGCACGCGCCCGGCCATGTTCCTGGGCGTGCCTTACCTGCCATTCTTCATGGTGGCAGGTGGTTTGCTGCTGCTCAGCATGTATACGAACTTCTGGTTCCTGCTCACCATTCCGGTGGCGGTCTTCATCATGCGGCAGATGGCCAAGCGTGATGAAATGATCTTCCGCCTGTTGGGCCTGCGCCTGATGTTCAAGCTGAAAGTCCGCAACGTGCAGGAACACGATGGCATGTGGGTGTTCAACCCCAACCATTACCGCGACAAGCCGGCCCGAATGGATTGAGGTCCGGATCCGGCCCGGCGGGCGCCAGCGCCCGTCGGGTCTGTTGAAACTTCTTGGCAGCACCTCTTTGGAAGCAGTCGTATGTTCAGCCCAGACACCTCCATCAGCGAGTTCATTCCATTGTCGTCGCACGTCGCCCCGAACGTGGTCAAGACCACGGGCGGCGACTACCTGCTGACCTGGCATCTGGAAGGGCTGCCGTTCGTCGGCCGTGAGGAGTGGGAGCTGGAGCATCGCCACAACACGTTCAACCGCCTGCTGCAGACGCTGCGTGCTCCCGACTTCGTGAACGTGGCGTTCTGGGTGCATGACATCCGTCGTCGCCGCACGCTGAAGGGAAAGAGCAACTACAAGCAGCGCTTCAACCAGGACGTGTCCGACCAGTACATGGGCATGCTGTCCTCGCAGCGCATCATGCAGAACGAGCTGTACCTGACCATGATCTATCGCCCCGTGGTGGCGGGTAAGCGGTTCGTCGAGAAGTCGGCGAACGTGGACAAGCTGCGCGCGGAGCAGGAGCAGGCAGTCGAAAAGCTGATGGAACTGGCGGGCAACGTCGAGGCCGTGATCCGCGACTACGCGCCGTACCGCCTGGGCATGTATGAGGCCAAGAATGGCGTGGTGTTCTCGGAAACGCTGGAGCTTTTCGGTTACCTGATCAATCGCATCGACGAACCGGTGCCGGTGCTGTCGGCGCCAATCAAGGATTACCTGCCGGTCAGCCGTCATATGTTCTCGGCCAAGACCGGTGACTTCGTCATCAATACCCCCAATGGTGCCAACCACTTCGGCGCTATCCTGAACATCAAGGAGTATGCCGAGGGAACGTACCCGGGCATCCTCAACGGCCTGAAGTACCTGGACTACGAGTACGTCATCACCCATTCGTTCAGCCCGATGGGACGCCAGGATGCGCTCAAGGTGCTCGACCGCACCAAGGGCATGATGATCTCCTCAGGCGACAAGGCGGTGAGCCAGATCGTCGAGCTGGACCAGGCGATGGATCAGCTGTCGTCGGGCAACTTCGTGCTGGGTGAATACCACTTCATCATGGCGGTCTACGGCGACACCCAGGCCAAGCTGTCGCAGAACGTCGCTTCGACCCGCGCAGAGCTATCCAACGCCGGCTTCGTGTCGACCAAGGAAGACCTGGCGGTTACCTCGTCCTTCTATTCGCAGCTGCCGGGCAACTGGCGCTATCGCACACGCTTGGCCAATGTCAGCTCGCTGAACTTCCTGGGCCTCTCGCCGCTGCACAACTTCGCCACTGGCAAGCAGCACAACAACCCGTGGGGCGACTGCGTCACCACGCTGCAGACCACCAACGGCCAGCCGTACTACTTCAATTTCCACGCGACCCATCCGTCGGAAAACTCGCTGGGGGAGAAGGCGATCGCCAACAGCATGGTGATCGGCAAGTCCGGTACCGGTAAGACCGCGCTGATCAACTTCCTGCTCAGCCAGGTGCAGAAGTATGAGCCGTCGCCGACCATCTTCTTCTTCGACAAGGACCGTGGTGCGGAAATCTTCGTGCGGGCCTGTGGAGGCAACTACCTGGCCCTGGAGAACGGCGCGCCGACCGGCTTCAACCCGTTCCAGTGCGAGAACAACGAAGCCAACGTGCAGTTCCTGGCCGACCTGATCAAGGTGCTGGCCGGCAAGCGTGAGTACAGCGCCCGCGAGGAAGAAGACATCTATCGCGCGGTGGAAAGCATGCTCGATACGCCGATGCATCTGCGCAGCATGACCAATTTCCAGAAGAGCCTGCCCAACATGGGTGACGATGGCCTCTACGCGCGCATGCGGCGCTGGACCTCGGGCAATTCGCTGGGCTGGGTCTTCGACAATCCGGTCGACACCGTTGATCTGAGCAAGGCCAACATCATCGGCTTCGACTACACCGACATCATCGACAACCCCGAAGTGCGCGTGCCGGTCATCAACTACCTGCTGCACCGCCTGGAGTCGCTGATCGATGGTCGTCCGCTGATCTACGTGATGGACGAATTCTGGAAGATCCTGGATGGCGAAGGTGGCCTGAAGGAGTTCGCGAAGAACAAGCAGAAGACCATTCGTAAGCAGAATGGCCTGGGCATCTTCGCGACGCAGAGCCCGGAGGACGCGCTGAAGAGCGACATCTCGGCAGCGCTGATCGAGCAGACTGCCACGTTGATCCTGCTGCCGAACCCGAACGCCAGCAAGAGCGACTACATGGACGGCCTGAAGCTGACCGAGGCCGAGTTCAAGGTGGTCACTGCCCTGGACGAGCGCTCGCGCTGCTTCCTGGTCAAGCAGGGTCATGCCTCCAGCGTGTGCCAGCTCAACCTGCGTGGCATGGACGACATCCTCTCGGTGATCTCGGCCTCGACCGATAACATCGACATCATGCATCGGGTGTTGCAGACCGCTGCAGTCCGCAACCGGATCACCGTGGATGAGCTGACGCCGGAACAGTGGCTTGAAGATTTCTACAAGAATCGAAAGGGCTCGGGCAAGGCGGCTGTCGCAGCGCGCGACACTGTTACCTGATCCGCGAGACGGCCTGCCCGAAGACTACGAGTTCCGATCAATGGAGACTGATATGAACAATACCAAGCAAGCTTCCTCGCCCCGCCGCCGCGCGCCCCGTCTTGCAGCGATGACCGTGGCAGCCATGATGGCGCTCGGCACCGGCAATGTCAGCGCCTGGATTCCCGTGCAGGAGACCGGTACCAGCCTCATCCAGCACCTGCTCAATCAGATCAACACCTACAAGACCGAGGCGACCGTCTACGCGGCCAAAGCGCAGGACGCGGCCGAGTACGTCGAGCAGAACACCCGCTGGATCCGCACGCTGGAGCAGTATCGCCAGGCGCTGATCCAGGTGCAGGCGGCGGTGAACAGCTTCGGCATGCCCGACAGCGCGCCGCTGGTGCCGGTGGCACCGAACTATTTGGTTGCCGAAACCTGCGGCAAGGCGCTGGACTTCAGCCTGGAGTCCGCCTTCAAGGTGTTCGTGTTCAATCCGCAGGCGGATGTGAAGGAGCAGCAGATGCAGATCTGCGTCAACATCCGGATGATGCAGAACCGCAAGTACAACGACGCGATCGATTTCCTGACCCAGACCGTTCCGCGCATCAACAACTCCTTGACCCGCATCCTCAAGATCCGCCTGACCAACAACGATCAGGGCACCGTGCAGGGTGCCGACAGCGAATCGCTCCGCACCGCCAATGACATTGCCGCACTTGCCCAGAGCTGGGAAGCACGGATGAAATCCTATGATGCCTATATCGAGGTCATGGAGGCCAACCAGAAGGTGGTGGCGCAGGCCGCATTGAAGGGGGACCCGACCAAGCAGCTGATCAGCGACATGGTCAAGACCACCGCACTGAAGGCCGCGCTCAGCGTCAATTGATTGCAGGCCGCTAGTACGTAGACAGGGGCTGCAAAGCAATGCGGCATTTCATGCAGTAACGGAATTACCAAGGGATTGTGGAAATGACGATCAGGTGGCTGGCCAACTTTGATTTCTCAGGCGGATTGCAGGATCTGCTGGGCTACGCTGTGCGTGTCCAGTCGATCGGCGATTTCGTCTTCTTCAAGCTGATCATGGATTACCTGCGCGACAGGATCAGTGACTACGGCATCGACCTGATGGGGCGCATGATGTCCTGGGTCGGTGGCATTGCCCTGGTGCTGATGACGCTGTGGGTACTGATCCAGGGCTTCCGGATCGTCACCGGCCGCAGCCGCGACTCCATGATGGTGCTGGTGACCAATATGGCGCGCGCGGCGTTGATTGTGAGCGTTGCCACCAGCATGGCGATGTTCGGCAGCAACCTGCAGAAATTCCTCAACGAGGACGTCAAAGGCCTGATCACCCACGTGGTGACCGGCAAGGACCAGCAGCCGGAAGACCAGATCGACAAGAGCTTGGCCTGGATGCAGGTGGCGCTGTCGAGCATTGATGGCATCAAGATCCTGAATGATCCAGGGTTGCAGGCGGACAAGACCCGGGCGCTGTGGTTCATCGGCCTGGGCACGGGCGGCCCGGCGGTCACCGCTGGTGCGATGTTGCTGCTCTACGAGGTCGCGCTGGCGCTGTTCATCGGCCTGGGTCCCTTGTTCATTCTGTGTCTGCTGTTCGACCAGACCAAGCAGCTGTTCCAGCGATGGCTGTTCTACGGCATCGGCACGATGTTCTCGATGGCGGTACTGGCAGCGATGGTATCGATCGCGCTGGACATGGTGATCCGTGTCTCGACCGCGTTCTGGTCCACCGCCTTGGTCAACAAGTTCCTACTCGAAGGCGCCTCCAGCGACGGCATGACCAGCCAGGCGATGCAGCAGGGCGGCATGGGCCTGATCCTCACGACCCTGATTCTGACTGCGCCCCCAATGGCGGCCATGTTCTTCCAGGGGACCTTGGGTGGTTTCGCGCCATACTCCCAGATCGGTGGATCGGCAGCGGGCCAGCCGGGTCCACAGGGCCAGCCGCCGGGTTCGTATACGCCGGCAGCGCCTTCGAATAATGACGTGCGGCAGACCGAGGTTCATTCAGGAAGTATGGTGAGGAACTCGATGCCTCCGAGCTCGACCGGCGAAGCAAGAACTGCCCCGAGTACGATAGGTGCTGCCAGATCTAATGATTAGTGCTATTAGTGACATCCGTTGAAGGTGCGTAGCCATGCCAAAAAAATCAGTTGGAAAGTTGATTTCCAAATTACTCGTTCTTTCGGCACTTTTTCTTGTTGCTGAATCCTCTGTGGCAGAAGGGCGATGCCCGCCTGGCCAGTACCCGATAGGTGACAGTCGGGCACCGGGATGTGCGCCAATTCCTGCGGGTAGCAGCGGAGACGCTGGACCCAGAGCGACGGGCCGGTGGATCAAGACTTGGGGCGCCATCGCAATGTCCAATTCTGGGGCATCAGGTGTTTCGGTCGGGAAGGTAAAGAAGAGGGAGGCTGAAAAGGCAGCAATGGTTGAGTGCGAAGCGACCGGCGCACGTGATTGCGACATCGCCTTTACGTACAAGCACCAGTGTGCGGCGGCCGCGACTGCGAGCTCGGGCACTCAAGGTACGAACTTTGGGAGCGGAGAGACTGTTGATGTTGCCAAGAAGGTCGCTACTGAACTCTGTCAGTCCCGAGGGGGACGGGGTTGTGGTGTCGTGTATTCGGCATGCACAGAACCAAAGTTCGAGGCTTTCTAGATAATTTTTTTGCAGCCGCACCGCGACAGTAGGCGCGTTGAAGGGGGATTCTCGGCATCTTGATCGGATGCGATCTGCCTTCAAGCTTGAGAAGAGAATTTCATGAGGGCTATTTTTATTTTGTTGTTGTGCCTAGTGCCATTCTTGACTTTTGCCGAGGGCAGATGTCCTCCTGGCCAGTATCCAATAGGGGACAGCCGCGCTCCAGGCTGCGCTCCAATCCCTGCTGGTGGTGGCGGAGCTGCGGAAGGGCCGCGTGCCACCGGCCGTTGGATAAAGACATGGGGAGCGATTGCAACTTCTTCTACCGGCGCCTCGGGAACAGTCACTGGTGAGGTTAAGAAATCAGACGCCGCGAAGAATGCAGTTTCTGAATGTGCTAGCTCAGGGGCGCGTGATTGCCGAGTTTCGTTCACCTATAAGAATCAGTGCGCTGCGGCGGCTGTTCCTAGCTCTGGAACCCCTGGGACTAGCTTTGGCAGTGCAGCTACGGAAGAGCTTGCCAAAGGCGTAGCTACTAAATTGTGCGATTCCCGCGGCGGACGTGGCTGTGATGTTGTTTACTCAGCCTGCACAGAGCCAAAATTCGAAACGTTTTAACGCATCGATAGCTGGCATCCCGATGGTGGCGCTAGCTGCAGCGCCCATAATGGCGATCTTCTTCCTGACTTGCAGCGATGATCTCAATCTAGCTGTACATAGTGTCTCGGCAGCGCTCTGATCGACTGCGTCGGTCACAAGTTCCTGCTCGACGGTGCCTCCAGCGACGGCATGACCAGCCAGGCGATGCCGCAGGGCGGCATGGGATTGATCCTGACGACCTTGATTCTGACTGCGCCCCCAATGGCGGCCATGTTCTTCCAGGGCACGCTGGGTAGCTTCATGGCATATTCGCAGATAGATGGCAGCCCGGTTGCTGCTGCGCCGGGACCTAATGGACAGCCGCCGGGTAGCTATTACACGCCGGATAAACCTTCAACGAGCGGTGGCAGTCAATCGGGTGGATCGACTTCAGTTGGGAGCAATGTCGTAGTCACTGGCAGCAACTCCACAGCTGGGTCAGGCAATTCTGATACTGGCCGTAAAGGCTTAGCTTCGAACTAGAGGCCGGAGATGAAGTCAATTCGTGTCTATTCAGGTGCAATAATCCTGCTGGGTCTGGGAATCATTGCCTGCCAATTGCCACAGACGGCCAACGCAGAAGGTAGGTGTCCTCCTGGTCAGTATCCAATTGGTGGTCAGGGAGTCGGCGGCTGTGCTCCCATCCCAGGTGGTACCACTGGAGCAGGCCAAGCGTCGCCTGTTGCGACAGGGCGTTGGATCAAGACTTGGGGGGCCATCGCTTTAGCGAAGGGGGGCGATGTCGGCGTGGCTCTCGGTAAGCGAAGGAAGAGGGATGCGGCTTCGGAGTCCCTTGCTAATTGCGCACAGCGGGGGGCTACGGATTGCAGGGTGGTATTGGAGTTCAATAATCAGTGTGCAGCATTCGTATCCCCCAGTGATGCAAGATTTGGTGGCTCCACGTTTGCGCGTGCGGCATCTGTTGATGCTGCGAGTAAGATGGCTGTGGATGCGTGCTTAAAGCAGGGGAGCGATGGCTGTAAAGTGATTTATTCTGGATGCACCGAGCCTGAGTTTGAGAACTTCTGAGGTTGCGCTTATTGAGTTTCTGGCTGAAAACGTAGAAATGCCTGATTAGCCGGAAAAGACAATGCGCCGGATGAGCAGATCGACAAGAGCTTGGCCTGGATGCAAGTGGCGCTGTCGAGCATTGATGGCATCAAGATCCTGAATGATCCAGGGTTGCAGGCGGACAAGACCCGGGCGCTGTGGTTCATCGGCCTGGGCACTGGCGGCCCGGCGGTCACCGCTGGTGCGATGTTGCTGCTCTACGAGGTCGCGCTGGCGCTGTTCATCGGCTTGGGTCCCTTGTTCATTCTGTGTCTGCTGTTCGACCAGACCAAGCAGCTGTTCCAGCGATGGCTGTTCTACGGCATCGGCACGATGTTCTTGATGGCGGTACTGGCAGCGATGGTATCGATCGCGCTGGACATGGTGATCCGTGTCTCGACCGCGTTCTGGTCCACCGCCCTGGTCAACAAGTTCCTGCTCGAAGGCGCCTCCAGCGACGGCATGACCAGCCAGGCGATGCAGCAGGGCGGCATGGGCCTGATTCTCACAACCCTGATCCTGACCGCTCCCCCAATGGCAGCGATGTTCTTCCAAGGAACCTTGGGCAGCTTCATGGCATATTCGCAGATAGGTGGCAGCCCGGTGGCGCAGGCGCCGGGGCCCAGCGGGCAGCCGCCGGGTAGTTACTACACGCCAGCGACGCCAGAGAAGGGACGAACTGTCGACTCCGGTGACTACAGTAGTCAGTCAACAAACCGCATGACATTGCCGCAGTCGGATGCGACAAAGATTGCGGAAACTGGCCAGCGAGCTGCTCATTCTGGTAGATAGTGATTCAGGCGTATTTGGAGAGTTAACGTGAAGCGCATTGTGATCTCCCTCTTTTGGATTTGCTCTGCTTTGTTCTTGCTTGTGACAGAAGATGCCCAAGCGGAGGGGCGCTGCCCGCCCGGACAATATCCGATTGGCGGACAGGGGGTTGGTGGATGTGCGCCAATGCCGGGCTCTAATGGAGGCGATGCAGGGTCGAGTGGTCCGGTCGCGACTGGCCGCTGGATCAAAACCTGGGGAGCTATTGCAACCGCAGTAAGCACAGGTGATATGGGGGCTTCGGTTGGAAGGCGTTCAAAGCAGGAAGCTTCGTCCGAGGCGCTTTCCCGTTGCGCAAGCCATGGCGCTAGAGATTGCAAAGTCGGAACTACCTACAAGAACCAGTGTGTTGCATATGCTGATCCCGAGAGGGGGGGTAAGGGCCGTGTCTCCTATTCGGTTGCAGGCTCCAAGGAGGAGGCTGCAAATCGAGTCTTGTCCCATTGCGCGGACATCGGTGGCGGCCAGTGCAAAGTTCTTTATACAGATTGTTCTGAGCCGATCTTTGAGTCGTTCTAGTCTCATGACTGCCGTGACATCTTTGATGGTATGAGCGTACCTGAGCCAAGCTGCTCAAGAGCCTGGGGTAGAACGCGCGGCTGAAGAAGCCGCTCGGCGAGAAGTTGAGCGAGAACGACTTCATCAAGGTTGCATTGCGACTCGTGCACCTTGTTTAGTGGGCAAGTGTTCTTCTACTGCGCTGGGAAAGTGGTGCAGAGCTATCGGATCGTCACCGGCCGCAGCCGGGATTCGATGATGATCCTGGTGACCAACATGGCGCGCGCCGCCCTGATCGTGGGGGTGGCGACGAGCATGGGCATGTTCGGTCGCGACCTCCATGAATTTCTGACGGAAGACGTGAAGGGGCTGATCACGCACGTTGTGACCGGCAAGGACGAAAAGCCCGAGGCGCAGATCGACAAGAGCCTTGCCTGGATGCAGGTGGCGTTGTCCAGCATCGATGGGATCAAGATTCTCAATGATCCCGAGCTGCAGGCTGACAAGACCCGCGCGATGTGGTTCATCGGCCTGGGCACGGGTGGCCCTGCGGTGGGGGCAGGTTCCATGTTGCTGCTGTATGAGGTCGCCATGGCCCTGTTCATCGGCTTGGGACCACTGTTCATTCTGTGCCTTCTGTTCGACCAGACCAAGCAGCTGTTCCAGCGATGGCTGTTCTACGGTATTGGAACCATGTTCTCCATGGCGGTACTGGCGGCGATGGTCTCGATCGCGCTGGACATGGTGATCCGCGTGTCGGCCTCGTTCTGGATGACGGCGCTTGTGAACAAGTTCCCGCTCATGGGCGCATCCAGTGACGGTATGACCAGTCAGGCGATGCAGCAGGGCGGCATGGGATTGATCCTGACTACCTTGATTCTGACTGCGCCCCCAATGGCGGCCATGTTCTTCCAGGGCACCTTGGGTAGCTTCATGGCATATTCGCAGATAGGCGGTAGCCCGGTGGCGCAGGCGCCTGGGCCGAGCGGACAGCCGCCGGGTAGTTACTACACGCCGGATAAGCCATCCAACAACGCTAATGTGTCCACCAACACCCAGGACGCGACCGCTGGAGTATCACGCATGACGTTGCCGCAGAGTTCGACGTTGGGAGCACAGGAGACGGGTCTTCGGGGAGCAAATCGTTAGGTCCGCCGTCCTCCATGATGGCCGTTTCACCGAATTGTCTTGGTCGTTGAATAGAGCTTATGAAAATTGAGAAAGTGATGCTGTTAGTTCTGTTGCTCGCGTTCTCTGTATGTGCATATGCGGAGGGTCGTTGTCCGCCCGGACAGTACCCGATTGGCGGCCAAGGAGTAGGCGGCTGCGCTCCGATCCCTGGTGGAACTGGTGGGGGGGAGGTTCCGAGCCCTCGAGCGACCGGGCGTTGGATAAAGACCTGGGGGGCCATCTCTCGTTCGATTACAACGGGTGACGTGGGCGCTTCTGTCGGAAAGCGTGCCAAGGCGGAAGCAATAGCTGAGGCGCAGTCGCGATGCGCATCGTATGGGGCGGTGGACTGCGCTGTTGGGCTCACCTACAAGAATCAGTGTGCTGCTCTCGTGGCTCCTGAATCTGGGTCTGGTGGGAGGATATCAATGGCTGGAGGGCCTTCTAAAGATGTCGCTACAAAGGCAGCGATGAAGAGTTGTTTAGATAACGGGGGGAGGGCTTGCGTGGTTAAGTACACCGACTGCAGTGAGCCCTTGTTTGAGAAGTTCTGACTCAACTGTGAACTTGTCCTGCTCGCTGCCGTTGTCCACATTGACTGCGCCCGGCGATCCTCGCTGGGCTGCCAACCTTGTCATTGCCTCCGCCACATGCTCCCCGCGTAGCGACTGGTCCACGACGATGGCAAGACACTCACGCGTGAAGTAATCAACCACGGTCAGCATCCGGAAACGGCGACCGTCAAACAGTGCGTCGCTGACGAAGTCCATTCCCCAAAGTGCATTGGGAGCAACGGCTACCTTTATCGGCTGACGCTGGCGTGCACTTCTACTGCGCCGAGGCAGGCAATGCCTTAAAGAAAGGCCTTCCTCCTTGCAAATACGATGGACCGGCCGACCCGGGTGCGTCGCTGGGCAGGCCTCAGAACTTTTTTGTGACCACCTCCTGCAACATGGCTTTGTCCAGGCTGAGATCAGCAACCAATTGCTTGAGCTTTCGGTTTTCCTCTTCCAGCAGCCTTAAACGTTTCAATTCCGAATGGCCAAGTCCACCGTACTTATTTCGCCATACGTTGAAGGTTGCCTCGGCAATACCCATTTTCCTGCAGATCTCGCCAGCTGCCGTTCCCAGCTCCGCCTGCTTCAGCGCGTAGGCAATCTGCTCCTCGGTGAAACGCGACTTCTTCATGCCTGAATCCTCGTTTGTCACGGGGCCCAATGCTGCCGACGTCTCTACTTTAGCCTGCACCAGTTTTCTGGGGGTGGGTCACTTTCGTTCACGCTTAAGGTGCCGACTCTGCGCCAAAGGGGGGGCGTCCCGCGAGGCGACGCACCTGGCCGTGCCATAGGGCGCCATCCGCGCTACCGTGAGTCTTCGCGCCATTCGAAGGAACGAATCATGCAGAATCCAGGCCGTGTTGCCTTGCTGATTGGCGGACTGCTGTTCGCTTCGCTGGCACAAGCCACTGATAGCTGGGTCATCTTCACCGGTGGCGAAACGCCGAACCGCGAGGCATGGGTGGTCGATGCGCAAACGCTCGCCGACCGCTCGGATCTGGGCGGTTTTCTTCAGCGTGCCATGCCGGCAGAGCAGAACGCGTACCTGAAGCAATTGCGCCGCAGGAAGCGGCCAAAGCCCGGTGAGCCCGTTGCTGGGCCGGAGCCGTGTACGAGATCCAGGTCGATACCGTCTACGAGAACGCGACCAAACCGAATCGATTGGTCAGAAAGTACTGGGTGAACTGCTCACGGAACACCGTGGCCATCAGGACGAGTCTGATCCAGTGGCGCGATCGGCCAATGGAGAACGACCCTCCGGATAAGTTCGAACCGCGAACCGAGGCGATTGCTCCTTGGCAGGTGCAACTGGTGCGTTTTGCCTGTCTCGTGGGGCCTGATCCCAAGGCCAAGGTGCCGGCGGAAATGATGAAGCGTGGCTTCCTTTCCATCGGTGACGTCGGGCAATCGCCTGTGGATTTCATCTGGGGCAGCCTGTGGAAGGACGGCAAGCGCCCAGCATTCACCTATCGGCCGACCGACGCTGAAATGGATCGTACTGTGCGTAGCCTGGAAGCGACTGTGGCGCGCGGCCAGAATGAAACCAGCAGAGCTCTGGATGAGTCGCGTCGCGCAGCGAACCGGGTGGGTCGCAACAATCTCATGGAGCTGTGGATCGGCAAGACAGAGCAGGAATTCGTGCGGACGTGGGGCCCACCGGATCGTGTGGAGATTGGGGCCGATGGTTCGCGCACCTTGTACCTGCATCGTGGCGAGCGTATGCAGGGATTGAATGCTTATGGGCATGTCGTCAGTGACGTCAACCATCGATGCGATATCACGGTGCTGACGATGGACGGCTACGTCCGTGACTACGCCACACAGGGGGCTACATGCGCGCAGCAGTTGCGCTGATTGTGATTGCTGGCTACGACGCGAGGCAGCAAAGCATGGGCGGCGTGTCGCGGCTAGCCGCACGGGCGGCGCAGGCTTTCCGTGCAACATCGCCTTAGCCGAATCAGGTCTTGTGTGGGGTCGCAGCGCATCCCCGCGGTGCCATCCGCCGCGAATCTGTTTACCCGATAAGCCACCATTCACGTTAACCGCGCTTTTTATGTGATCAAGTGCGCTTTTCATCCCGAGCCCCCTTCGACGAGCGCTGCCTCCTCGAAGTAAGCTGCGTGCGCGTCAAAATCCCGGCGCGCCGGTGCCATCGAACGCAGGAGCTTTTCCGTCCATGAGGACTGTGTCCCCCCGCGATGCGGGTGACGCTTGCCACCATCGCGGTTGCCGTGGGCTCGGGGCTATCATCCGCCATGGCGGCCGCAGGACACGTGCGAGGCATCGCCCCGTTTCCGGCCTCCGCTCGGGAACTGGCAAGACGGGATTGAAGGAGTTGCAGGGGATGGAGAAGGGGAGTGGCGTACACATGGACAATGCCCTGGCGTTCGTTCCGTCCGGCGCGAACCTGCTGGAAGCCGTGCGCGGTGATCTGACGGGCAATGGTTTCCAGGACCAGCTGCTGGTGATCGACCAACCTCCTCCGGAGGGCTTGCTGCCCGGCGAGCACGGGCCCAACCGGGTGCTGTTGCTGCTGCTGGGCGACGCCACGGGCCGATGGCAGTTGGCGGCGCGCAACGACAAGCTGGTGCCGTGTTCCACCCGGGGAGGCATTGCCGGCGATCCCTTCGCGTACGTGACCATCGAGGATGGTGCGTTCAGTGTGATCACCAACGGCGGCAGTCGCGAACGCTGGAGCAGCGTCTACACGTTCCGGTATGCACCTGCCGAGCAGGCGTGCTGGGTGCATGGCGTGCAGCGCAGGGTGGTCGACACCGAGACCGAAGCCACCCATACGCGTGACTTCTCGGCCGCCGAACTTGGCCGGGTGCGGTTCGAGGATTTCGATCCGTCCGTCGTCGCCGACGTCAGCTTGCCCTGAGTGCCATGCCGGTGAGGAGGCGGGAGTACCCAACGATGATCGAGCAGGAGTTTCACCGTGTCGCAGGATAGGGAGTCGCAGCTGTTGCGGCAGGCCACGGAGGCCGGCATGACCTCGTCCCGGGAACTGGCCAACTTCATGGCGCAGGCCGGGCACGAGTCCCGTGGCCTGAGCCGGCTCAATGAAAGTTTCAACTTCACCCGGGGTATCTCGCAGATCCCGGTGGAAGCGGCGTGGCGCAATGGCAATGGTGCGCTTGAGAGCGCGCGCCAGGAGGCGCTGCGTGGGCGGCCGGAGAACCTGGCCGAACTGATGTATGGCGGGCGTATGGGCAATGACGCGCCTGGCGACGCGCTGAAGTATCACGGCCGTGGCTATCTGCCTCTGGTCGGCAAAGAGAATTACGAGCGTGCCGGCAAGGCGCTGGATCTGGACCTGGTGAATCACCCGGAACTGGCCGCGCAGCCCGAGCACGCAGGCCGCATTGCCGTGTGGCAGTGGCAGACGCGGGTGCCGGAAGCGGCGCGCGAGGACGTGCGCGAAGCGACGCGCGCGATCAATGGTGGCCTGAACGGCATCGAGGCCCGCCAGCAGCGATTCGAGGTGTGGCAGCAGAAGCTGACGCCTGATGTGATGGCGCGGCTGGAGCGGGGCGAAGTCGGGGCGCCGGCCCAGCAGGCCACCGTGCGCGACATGTCGCAGCCTGGCGCGCCGGGACATGCCCTGTTCCAGGGCGCCCGCCACCATCTGCAGCAGATGGGACCACAAAGCGGTCTGCGCAGCGTGCAGGAACTGGACAATGCTGCCGGCGCACTGGCGCTGAGCGCGCAGAAGGCGGGGATGTCGCGCATCGATCATCTCCTGGCTGGCAACGACGGCCGCACGTTGTTTGCCGTGCAGGGCGCGCTGGGTGACCCGGCCATGCTGCGCGCTTCGGTCGAGCGCGAACAGGCGGCGCAGCAGCCGCTGGCGCAGAGCAGCCAGCAGTTGGCCGCCAGTGTCGCCCAGCAGGACCCCGCGGCCGCGCTCGCCCGCGAGCAGGAGCAGCGCTCTCGATCCCTGTAGCACCTGATGCCGGCGGGCAGAGTGCCCGCAGGCGCTTTACGTACGACGCGTGGCGCCCTGTGGCGCCGACATGGAAACCCACTCGTAAGGACACCACATGCGAATCGTTCCCTCGAATACCCGGCACGCCGCTGCCCGCTGCACTGCGTCCGTGCGCCGCCTGCCGCCGGTCTGGCTGTTGTCACTTGGACTTGTCGCGGGGGCGGCACAGGTTCAGGAGGCAGCGGGACCTGTGGTGGAGACGGCCCCCGCTGCCCAGGCTACCGTTGAGGCGCCTGCGGAGGCGGCGCCCGTTGCAGCGCCCGTGGCGGCCGACGCCGTTGTCGCGGCGCCGACGCCCGAGGTGTCGGCTGCCGTGATACCCCCTGCGGCCCCTGTGGTGGACGCGCAGCCGGCGACGACTGCGGATCCGGCGCCGGCGCCCGTTGCGCCCGCAGCGCCGGCACCTGTGGCTGCACCGCCCGCCTCCGTCGAGCCAACCGTTCCCGCGGTAGCGCCCGCTCCGCCCGCATTGGCCATCGTGCCGTTGCCGCCCGAGCAGGCGACCGAGCGGGCGCTCGGTGCTCGCTGCCCGGTGGATCTGGCCGGGCGACTGGCGACCCAGGGCGACCTGCTGATTGGCGCCTGCCAGGGCACGATGCCGGCGCATCTGGCCGCGTTGCTGGTCGCGCTGCCCGTGCAGGACATCCACCTGCCGCGCAGCTGGCGCGAGCGTGAGGTGCGGCAGAAGGCCTGGTTCAAGGCTGTGCCGGGCTACGGCCAGCGCCCGGACTTCATCGTGCGGATGGGCGACATCTGGGTGCGTTCGCTGGAAGGGCGCGACGCCGACAGCACGTTCTATCTGGTGTCGGCGCCGTTCACCTGCAGCGACCAGGTTGCCAACCGGGATGAGTACGGCGCGGAGCCGGTCCGCGTACCCGCAGGTGATTGCCGCGAGGCTTATGTGGCCCAGCGTGTGTACCAGGTCCGCGGGGATGCGGCGCCGCGGGATGTGACCGCCGATGCCATGCCGACGATGCCCCCGGTCACGGAGGCCGATCGTGCGCGCCAGCTGTCGCGTGAGGGCCGGATCAGCCTGGACCACAGCAAGCTGCAGTACGGCCCGGCCATGCGTTGGTTCGTGCAATACCCGGAGTCGGCGCAGAAGGGTGGTCCGCGCGCCTACAGTGACTGGAACCGTGAGCACATCGCGTTTGTGGTCTGGACCGGTGATCGCTTCGAGCTGCGCGAGAAGGTCGCGCGCGCGCAGTGGCCCTGTGACCCGGTGGCACCCGGCGATCGCGCCTGTGGCGGATTCCCGGATTCCGGGCCCGATCTGTTCGTGACGGCCGCAGCATCCGTGCCAATGGCAGCGTCCAGCCCCTGAGCCGGAGTCTCGAAGTGATGCGGGAGCCGGGCTGACCGGCTCCCGCGCTGCATCAGGCCTGCAGGCTGCGGGTCTGGTTCCGCTGCTGTTCCAGCTGCTGGTCGCGCTCCAGCGCAACGCGCTGGTCGGCGGCCTGCTGGTCGATGCGCTGGCTGCTCTGTTCCAGCGGGGTGTTCATCGCCACTGCCGTATCCACCGACACACGAAGGTGGGCGGGGTCGCCGCCCTGGCCCTGCACGGCGAAGCTGCGCGAGGCATCGGCATTCATGACCACTTCGTCGATGCGCTTGCCGCCTGCTGCGTGCATTTCGGCGGCCAGACTGCCTGCCAGCTGCGTGCTCATCACGTCTGGTACCCGGCCGACGCGGACATCCTGCGCGTGCACGCCACGGATCGCGTCGTTGAACAGTGGGTTGCCCACATGGTTGGCATCGTCCATGCGCAGCATGTTGGTGTGATGGCCGTTCTTCTCCGCTTCGCGGCGTGCCGGCTCACCGGGCTGCAGCGGGCCGCGGATGTGGTCGTACAGGTCGACGGCGCCGCCTGGAATGCCCCGCGCCGCGCGGGTGACACCACGGCGCAGTGATTCAACGTCGTCGCGGTACTCCTCGATCATCCTGGCGTTGTCTTTTGCCAGCTTCTGCGTTTCCGGGTGCTGCAGCACCGAGCCGTCACCGAGGAAGTTGCCCAGCTTGTGCGCGCCGAACGAGCTGCCTGCGGCGATGATCGGTCGGTCGGGGATAAGGGCGCGCAACGAGTGATTGCTGAAACCGTTCGCGGCGAGCGTGCTGATTTCATTCGGCCTGGCGTAGATGCGCACCTGGCCGAAGTGCGGCGACGCTGCGCTGACCGGATCGGAGGCCATGACATGGTTGATCATGGTGTTGCCGCCTTCCGGGATGCGGTAGCTGAGGCTGACCGCGCCATAGGCGTTGAAGGTTTCGCCCTTGACGTTGAAATGGTGCGAGGTGATCTGGGCCAGAGCGCCGCCGAGAGAGTGGCCGGTGACGGTGACTTCGGGGGGGCGCTGTCCGAGATCCTGCCCCTCCTTCTTGGCGTAGGCGAGGGCGCGTTGGGTCAGCGCGATGGCATCCGGTGCCTGCACGTTGGTGCGGGCGACAACCATGCCACCATCGGTCAGGATCGCATCGCGGGCGATCTGTTCGGTGCCGCGATGTGCGACGACAATCTCGTTGGTATCGACTCGCTGGTAGATCGTTCCCTGATAACCGTTCAGTCGATTGTCGACGTGCTCGAGGATCTTGTACTCATGCCCGTTGATCGCTACGAGCTCTTCTTTGCCGGGAGCGCGTCGACCGACCGCACGGTCCTTGTACACGTCGTCGGAAATGCCCGCGTAGTCTTGGCTGCTGAGGCTCATTGGCGGACCTCATTGGCTTCAAGTGAAGCCGAGAACAGCGCATTCTGCAGTTCAGGGCGGAACTTGGTGGGGTCTTCCTGGCCGCTTGCGCCGTAGTCAGGAATCTCGTTCACGCGCGGATAGTCCGAACGAGGATAGTGGCGAGTTTCGGTCTCGCCTTTGACGAAGGGCGCTGCTTCAATGAATGAAAGGAAGCGCGTCTCGCCTTCGGCACCCGTCGCTTTCAGCATCGCGCCGGCACCGGTGAACTCCCACTTGCAGACACCGCGACCGTAGTAGTCCTCGTCCAGCATGCGATCGATGTATACGGTGCCGCGGTATTCGCCATCAGCGACCTTGCGCAGCTCCACTGGTTCCTGGCTGGTGATGCGTGCAGCCGTGCCTGTGGCCGGCTCGATGTGGCCGCACTGGTCTTCGTTGGTGACGTCGTACTGCGCGACGGCTTCGACCACCGCGAAATCACCGGGGGCGTCCTTCAGGCGCAGCACCAGTTCATAGGCCTTGCGCGGGCTGGGGTTGAGCTTGGCGAGGCCGCGCCCACCCTGGGCGACATCGGCTTCAGCAGCGGCACGTTCCTGGTTCATGGCGGTCTCCGGATGGCAGGCGGTCAACAGAAGCAGAGCAAGGCACGGAATCATCTTGTGGCGCAATGTCGGCCTCCTTGGGGATAGGGGTGAATGAGGCACTGGCAGCTCATGGCGTGAGCTTCTGCACAGTGGTGGTGGTTGAGAACAGCGCGTCGCGCAGATCTTCGCTGTACCCCGACGGAGCTTCCTCGCCACTGGCACCAAAATTGGCGACAGTGTCGGCGCGCGGATAGACAAGGTTCGGGTAATAAAGCGTCAGAGGCGAGTCGTTCTCCATGCGCTTCTTGTCGACGAACGTCAGGAATCGCGTATCCGCCTTGCTGGTCGTGGCGCGCAACATCGCACCGACGCCCGACAGCGTCCAAACGCAGGCGCCGCGCCCGTAGTAGTCCTCATCCAGCATGCGGTCCAGGTAGAACGTACCGCGGTACTCGTTCTCGCTGACCTTGTGCAGGGTGACGGGCTCTTGGCTGGTAATACGGCTGGCGGTACCGGTCGCCCTCAGGACCCGGCCGCAGTCCTTGTGGTTGCTGACGTCGTACTGGGCAACGCCCTCGACGACCGCGAAGGGACCAGGGGCATCCTTCAGTGTCAGTACCAGCTCGTAGCCCTGCTGCGGTGACGGGTTGAGCTTGGCCAGGCCGCGTCCACCTGCGGCAACGTCACGCTCTGCGTCCGCGTAGGGCGAACATGCCGCCAGCGGGACGAGGGCGAGCAATGCCAGCAGCGGCCGCCCCCTGGGTTCGGGGCGAGCTACACCCATGGCGCGAGCCTGCATCGTGCGTCCATGTCCATCTATCCTTCCTGGGTGGCAGGTTTCTCGATTATGGAACGTGCCGGGAGCGCTGTGCCACCCTTGGAGACGGATTTTTGACGCGCCGGGGAGGCATTGCCCGGGCGGATCGCTTGCCGCACAAGGCTCGCGATCGTCACGGTGGCATTGCTGCCGGGGGCATCTCTGCGGCTGAATCCGTGACTGAAATCAATCATTCACATGTCCATCACTTTATAGAAGGCGCTTTCCTTGAACTGCATGATCCGCCCTGAAAACCGCGAAGACCGTGCTGTCATCCACGCACTCACCGAGGCAGCCTTCCGCGAAGCCCCGCACAGCAGCCATACCGAGCAGTTCATTGTGGATGCACTGCGTTCGCGTGGAGAGCTGAGTCTCTCGCTGGTCGCCGAGAAGGACGGGCAGGTCGTCGGGCATGTTGCCTTGTCGCCGGTGACGATCAGCGATGGCAGCACCGGCTGGTTTGGCCTGGGGCCAATTTCGGTGCTGCCCGGATGGCAGGGGCAGGGTGTCGGCGCGGCGCTGATGCATGCGGCGCTTGATGCACTGCGTGAGCAGGGGGCGCAGGGCTGCGTATTGCTGGGAGAACCCGCGTACTACGGTCGATTCGGATTCCGCGCCGAGCCCGGCCTGGTGCTGCCGGGTGTGCCGCCAGAGTACTTCCAGGCGCTGTGCCTGAGGCCGCCGATGGCGCAGGGAGAGGTCCAGTACTCACCGGCATTCGAAGCGACGGTCGGATGATCGGGGGCGGGCCTCGAACATCCGTCGAATGTCAGCCGTTGTACCGGAGATGGATCAGCGGATACGGGCGGCCCTGCGAATCCAGCGGTGAACGTCCGGTTTCGACGAAGCCCATGCGCAGGTAGAAGCCGACGGCCTGTGCGTTCTGTTCGTTGACGTCAGTGCTCAGCTGCGGATGCTGGGCAAGTGCATGTTGCAGCAGTTGCCGGCCGATCCCGGTGCCACGTACCTCGGGATCGATGAACAGCGCTTCCATGTGCGTGCCGTCGATCAGCATGAAGCCCAGCGGCCGATCCTGTGCATCGACAGCAACGGTCATCGGCGCCTGCGGCAGGAAACCGGCCACTTCGGCATCGATGGCCTGGCGGTCTTCGGCACTGAGGAAGTCGTGGGTGGCGTCGACGGCGCGACGCCAGAGGTCGACAAGGGCGGCGCCGTCGTCGGCGCGAGAGGGGCGCAGGGTGCTCATGGGTTCACCAAGGTGCTTCGGAAGAGTGCGAAGTATGAGGCTTTCCGGTAGCGCATGCAGGCGAAGATTCATCCCGCGTCGCGGTGGCGGATGAAGGGGCTGTGCGCGATCGCGTCCGCGCGCAGCACCACCCCATCCTCGAAGTCATCGCTGTCGTTGAAGGGCACGATTGGCCACTGCCGCCAGTACGTCAGTCGCTCGCGGTAGGAGAGGGTGGCTGCAACCAGTGCTTCGTCGTGGGCCTGCACGCGTTCCGCTGCAAGCCCGGAACGCACGCCATGCACCACGCATGGCTCCATCACCTCGAAGCCGACGTAGCGCAGGCTGTACATCAACGGCCACAGCAGCAATCGGGTGTCGCCTTCGCGGCCGTCCACCGCGCATGCCCGTGCCGATGAACCGGTGGTGACGCTCAGCAATGCACGCTTGCCCTGCATCACGCCATGTTCGTGGCGCTGACGGCTGTTGTACATCGGCCCATATACCAGCACGCGGTCCAGCCAGCCCTTGAGGATGGCTGGCGCCGCGAACCACCACAGCGGGAACTGCAGGATCACCAGGTCTGCGACCCGCAGCAGGTGCAGGTGACGTCGCACATCGGCGGGTAACTGCTCCAGTTCGGCGCTGTGGCGTTGTTCGCGCTGGGCATCGAAGCGCTCGGGCTGCAGGCGCCTTGAATGATGATGGGCCGCTTCCAGTGGATCGAAGCCTTCCGCATACAGGTCGACCACGTCCACCTGCAGGGCGTCATGGCGCAGCTGTTCGGCGGCCTGCGCGGCCAGGTAGGCGTTGAACGAGCGGGGTTCGGGATGGGCAAGCAGGATCAGGGCGCGCATGGGGCGAGGTGTTGGTGGAGTGTGCGACCATCCTCGCGATGCCGGAGTGCCCCGGCAATTACGCACCTTGAGGTAACCATGGCCTGTCCGGGCGATGTCTATGCCGCCGATTGTTCGGCACGTGATGCGCTGGCGCTGATCTCCGGCAAGTGGGTGATGCTGCTGTTGCCGGCACTGGCGCAGGGGCCGCTGCGCAATGGCGCGCTGCTGCGGAAGATCGAAGGCATCTCGCAGAAGGTGTTGACCCAGACCCTGCGGCAGCTGGAGCGCAATGGCCTGGTCGAGCGGTGTGAGCTGGGCAAAAAGCCACTGCATGTGGAGTACCGGCTGACCGAAGTCGCGCGTGGCCTGGTTGACACGCTGTCCGCTCTGGACCGTTGGGCCGAGCACAACTTCCCGGCACTGGACGCCGCCCGCGAGCGCTTCGACGCACGCTAGCGCCGCCTGCACGGCCGCGGGCGTACAATGCGGCCCCGGCGGCCATCCTGGCCCTGCACACACGCGAGAACCGCCATGACCGATGCCCTGGGTGTACCGGTGCACGACGCCGATGAACACTGGATGCGCCATGCGCTGGCGCTGGCCGAGCGTGCGCAGCGCGAGTACGACGAGATCCCCGTTGGTGCGGTACTGGTGGGCGCCGATGGCCAGCTGCTGGGCGAGGGCTGGAACCTCAACATCGCCTCGCACGATCCCAGTGCGCATGCCGAGATCGTGGCCATGCGCGCCGGCGGCACGCGGCTGGCCAATCATCGGCTGCTCGGCAGCACCCTGTACGTGACCCTCGAACCCTGCGCGATGTGCGCGATGGCCATCGTGCATGCACGCGTCGCCCGCTTGGTCTACGGCGCCAGCGACCCCAAGACCGGTGCCTGCGGCAGCGTGTTCGACCTGCTGGGCGATGCCCGCCACAACCACCGGGTGGAGATCCACGGTGGAGTGCTGGCCAAGGAGGCCAGCATGCGCCTGACCAATTATTTCCGCGCCAAGCGCGGCAAACCGCCGCTGCTGCTGGAAGACCACGCCGGCGAGGGCTGAGGGGCGAACGGGTATGATGGGCGCCCCTTTCCTTCACCGGTGGGCCGCGCGCCTGCCCAGCAACGAGGCGACACATGGCGGACAACGGCGCGGCCAACGAGCGGCTGATCTGGATCGACCTGGAAATGACCGGGTTGGATACCGACAACGATTCGATCATCGAGATCGCCACCGTGGTCACTGATGCCCAGCTGAACGTGCTGGCCGAAGGGCCGGAATTCGCCATCCACCATCCGCTGGAAACGCTGGAAGCGATGGATGAGTGGAACCGCAACCAGCACCGCCGCTCGGGCCTGTGGCAGCGCGTGGTGGACAGCACCACCACCCTGGGCCAGGCCGAGGCGCAGACGGTGAACTTCCTGGCGCAGTGGATTCCGGCCGGCCTTTCGCCGATGTGCGGCAACTCGATCTGCCAGGATCGCCGCTTCCTGCACCGCCAGATGCCGAGGCTGGAGAAGTACTTCCACTACCGCAACCTGGACGTGTCCACGGTGAAGGAACTGGCCAAGCGCTGGGCGCCGAGCGTGGCCGCCGGCGTCGGCAAGAACAGCAACCATACCGCGCTGAGCGATGTACACGATTCAATCGCCGAGCTGCGCCACTACCGCCAGTTCATGGGCGCGCTGTCGGGCCTGCCGGCTGCCTGAACGACGCCGCCGGGCATGGCCCGGCGCTACCGGGTGACACGCCAACGGGTAGTGCCGGCCGCTGACCGGCAAGGCGCCGGATCGGGCCCGTCTGTGGTGCCCCGCGACGAAGCGTTCAACTTCCGGGCGCTAAGATCGGCGCCATGAACGAGCCCATCTTGCTCCCCCGCGACATCGCCCATGACGCACGCGACTGGTCCGACCTGCAGCGCGCGGTGGCCCTGCTGGAAGCGCCGACCCTGACCGCGCGCATGGCCAACCTGGTCGGTACGCCGCTGGAGTTCGCGGTGAAGGCGCTGCCCAGCTCGGTCTCCAACCGCATCCACGGTGCGGTGCAGGCGGCACTGTCCAAGTCGGCGCGGGCAGCCCTGTGGAGCATGGACAACTCGCCCGGCAAGGGAGCGTCGACCCGCTGGCACAAACTGGCGGCAGCCACCTCCGGTGCGGTCGGCGGCGCCTTCGGCTTTGCCGCCTTGCTCATCGAGTTGCCGGTGTCGACCACGATCATGATGCGTGCTGTGGCCGACGTCGCCCGCAGCGAGGGGTTTGACCTGTCCGAGTTCAGCACCCGCCAGGCGTGCCTGGAGGTGTTCGCGCTGGGCGGCAACTCGCCGCGTGATGACGCCAGCGAGACGGGCTATTACCTGGCCCGCGGCTTCACCACCGATGTGATGCGCCACCTGTCGGCCGAGCTGGCCGGGCGGGTGGTGACCGGCCGCGACCTGACGCTGGGCGTGGCGCCGAAGGAAGCCGGCAAGCTGCTGGCGAAGATGGTGGAGAAGGTGGCGGCGCGCTTTGGCGTGGTCGTTACCGAGAAGTTCGCCGCGCAGGCGGTGCCGGTCGTTGGTGCCGCCGCGGGTGCAGCGCTGAACACCATGTTCACCGACTACTACCAGGACATGGCGCGTGGTCACTTCATCGTGCGCCGGCTGGAGTTGAAGTACGGGGAAGATGTGGTGCGCACCTGCTATGACCGCGTGGCACACGGTGCTGTAAAGATCGAGCCAAGGGTGGAGTAGATCCACGCCATGCGTGGATGAGCCCTCGTACCGGGTGATCCTTGCCGTGGGGGAACAACTGTTTTGCCAGTGCGTGCCTGTTGCCTGGCGGGGGCCATCCCCATTCTTGGTGGCACTCCTCCCGCAAGAGATCGCCGCCATGTTGTTCACTCCTCATCATCTGGGCGCACTGACGCTGCCCAACCGCATCGTGATGCCGCCGATGACCCGCTCGCGCTCGTCGGCCGGCAACGTGCCCACTGCCGAAATGGCCACGTATTACGCGCAGCGCGCCAGCGCCGGCCTGATCGTCAGCGAAGGCACCCAGATCAGCCCTCAGGGCCAGGGCTATGCCTGGACCCCGGGCATCCATAGCCCGGACCAGGTGAAGGGCTGGCGCCGGGTGACCGATGCCGTGCACGCTGCCGGCGGTCGCATCTACGCCCAGCTGTGGCATGTCGGCCGGGTCTCGCACGTGGCGCTGCAGCCGGGTGGCGCCGCGCCGGTGTCGTCGTCGGCGTTGTTGGCGGAAGGCGTGAAGGTGTTCGTCGACCCGACCGGGGCAGGCCCCGAAGCCGGGGTAGGCGAAATGATCCAGCATTCGATGCCGCGCGCGCTGCGCGAAGACGAGATTCCGGGCATCGTCGCCGACTACGCCCAGGCGGCACGCAACGCGCTGGACGCAGGCTTCGATGGCGTGGAGTTGCACGGTGCCAATGGCTACCTGATCAACCAGTTCATCGACTCGCAGGCCAACCAGCGCACCGACGGCTATGGCGGCGCGTTGCAGAACCGCCTGCGGTTCCTGCGCGAGGTGGTGCAGGCGGTGGTTGCGGTGGTCGGTGGTGACCGCGTCGGCGTGCGCCTGGCGCCACTGACCACCTTGCAGGGCGCGGTCGACGATACGCCGCAGGCGACCTATCTGGCCGCCTCGCATCTGCTGGGCGAGCTCGGCGTCGGTTACCTGCACATCGCCGAGGCCGACTGGGACGACGCACCGCTGATGCCGGTGGCGTTCAAGCAGGCGCTGCGCATGGTCTACCCGGGTACGCTGATCTATGCCGGCAAGTACACCGCCGAGCGTGCCGAGCAGGCACTGGCCGAAGGCTGGGCCGACCTGATCGGCTTCGGTCGCCCGTTCATCGCCAACCCGGATCTGCCTGAGCGCCTGCGCCTGGGGGCGGAACTGAATCCGCCGGATCGTGCGACATTCTTTGGCGGTGGCGCGGTCGGCTTCACCGATTACCCGACGCTGGAAGAGAGCGTCGCGGCCTGATCCTGAAGGCTGCCGGCCGCTGGCCGGCATTTCAATGTCGTATCGCCGATGGGTGGGTGCCGACCGTTGGTCGGCACTGCCGGCATGGATCAGGGCTTGTCGCGCACCAGCGCGTCCGCCTCGACCACACCGCCATCCTTTCCATGCAGGTACAGGTGCATGTCCTGCTGCGGGTACGGGATGTTGATGCCGGCCTTGTCGAAGCCCAGCTTGAGCTGCTCCAGCAGCGTGACCTTGGTGCCGAACCAGTCGGCCGACTTCACGTAGCAGCGGATGCCGAGGTTGATCGCGTGCGCACCCAACTCGTACACCACCACGTCCGGTGCCGGCGTCTGCAGCACGCGCGGGTCCGCCTTCATCAGCGCCAGCGCGGTGTCGCGTGCCAGCTGGATGTTGTCCTCGTAGCCGATGCCGATCACCAGTTCGACGCGGCGGGTCGGCTCGGCGGTCAGGTTGATGATCGGTGCGGCGGTGATCAGCGTGTTTGGAATGGTGGTGTGCTGGTTGTCGGCACCGGTGATGACGGTCTGGAAAATGCGCACTTCGCGCACCGTGCCGGTCTGTCCGGCAACGGTGACCACGTCGCCGACGCGGAACGGCCGCAGTGTCACCAGCATCACGCCCGAGGCGATGTTGGACAGCGAATCCTTCAGGGCAAGGCCAACGGCCAGGCCGGCGGTGCCGAGCACGGCCAGCAGCGGCGTGATCTGCACGCCCAGCGTGCCGATGGCCAGCACCACCACGATCACCAGCGACGCGGCGTACACCACGTTGCGCAGGAAGCTGCCCAGCATCGGGTCCACGCCCATGCGCGCTGTGGCGCGCGGCATCGCATTGGACAGGCGACGCGCCACCCACAGGCCCACCAGCAGCACCACGATGGCGGCCAGTAACGGCACACCGTAGGTTTCCAGCAGGCGCTCCCAGTTGAGCGAGTGGAACCAGGGCGTTGCGGCGGGGGCGGGAGGTGCGGCGGCGATCATGCGGAAGTCCTTTGCTGCGTAGCGATGTCTGCGTGGGGCTGGGCGTGCGCGGACGCCAGAAACAGCAAGCCCCGCAGAGTGAAGTGACCCCCGAGACTTGGACGGTGGGGTCAGGCGGCTGCTTGGGCCTGCTCCCGGTACTTTACCGGGCTTAGCCCCTTCAATTTCAATCTGATTCGCTCTTGGTTGTAGTACTTGATGTACTCCACCAGCCCGGCCTCCAGGCTTTCGATGCTGTCAAAGCTGTTCAGGTAGAAGAACTCCGACTTCAGCGTCCCGAAGAAGCTTTCCATTGCCGCATTGTCCAAGCAGTTGCCACGTCGGGACATGCTTTGCTTCAACGAGTGCTTTTCCAGCATGTGCCGGTAG